>CAYGST010000005.1:0-27849 GCA_964352415.1 uncultured Planctomycetaceae bacterium
GCGTGGGTCGATGCGTGGAACGCGCAGGGCCTCGCGGACGCGTACGTCGGCACGAGCTGGGAGCTCGCGGCCGATCCCGCGAGCTACGTCTTCGAGGACGACCTGCCGTGGGAGCGCGGCTACCGCTCGCTGCGCGCGACGTTCCCGCACCCGTACCCGACCGAGGGCGGCCCCGGCCTGTACAAGGTGCTCGGCCGCTCGCCCGCCGGCGACGAGCTGGTGCTCGACTTCGTCCAGGACCTGATCGTCGCGGAGGGGCTCGGCGCGGACGACGTGCCCGACCTGCTCGCGGTCAGCTTCTCGTCAACGGACTACGTCGGCCACTTCTGGGGACCGTCGAGCCGCGAAGCCGAGGACAACCTCGTGCGCCTCGACCGGCACCTGGCCGCGCTGTTCGCCCACGTGGACGAGCACGTCGGCCTCGAGAACACGCTGATCGTGCTCTCCGCCGACCACGGTGCGCCCGAGACGGTCGAGCAGCTGCGCGCCGCCGGCCAGGAGGCGGGCTGGGTCGACTCCGCCGTAATGCTGAAGACCTGCAGCGCCGCGCTGAAGGAGGCCTTCGGTGAAGGCGCCTCGCTCCTGCGCGCGCACGTCGTGCCCTACCTCTGGCTCGACCACGCGCGCATCGCCGAGCTCGAGCTCGACGCGGAGGAGGTCGCCGACGTCGTCGCGGCCGCGGCGCTGACCGTCCCCGGCATCGGCCAGGCGATCACGCGCTCGCAGCTGCTCGAGGGCGAGCTCCCGAACTCGCCCGTCTCCGCGCGCGTCGAGGCGGCCTTCCACACCCAGCGCTCCGGCGACGTCTACCTCGTCACCCAGCCGCAGTGGATGATCGGCCGCGGTGACCCGAGCGCGGTGCTCAGCTCGCTGCACGGCTCGCCGTGGACCTACGACACCTACGTACCGCTCGTCTTCCTCGGGCCGGGCGTGCCCGCGCAGCGCGTCGTGCGCCGCGTCGCGCCGCGCGACATCGCTCCGACCCTCGCGGCGATCCTCGGGACCAAGCCGCCGACCGCCGCGACGGGCGACGTGCTGCCCGAGGCGATCCCGCGCTGACGCGCACGGGGCCAGGAAGATCGCGCAGGAGCTGGGGAGCGCCTCGCCGCATCGGCCATGATGGGGCCATGTTCGGCGCTCTTCCCGAGTCCGCGGTCGACGCGGCCGCGCGGCACCTCCGAGACGTCCTGTCGGTGGCCCTGGAGCACACCGAGGACCGCGCGGCGCTCGTGGTCTCGGACGCAGGCTGTGACCTGGCCAAGGTCCTGACGGAGGCCTATCGAAGGTGCCTGCCCGGCGGCACCTTCATCGACTTCGACAGCACCGAGCCGGACGCGGTGCGCGCGCTGTTCGAGGCCTTGAGTCCCGGCGATCTGGTGGTGCTGATCCAGTCCACGAGCTTTCGACTGGACGCGTTCCGGATCCGCATCGAGCTGTTCCGGCGCTCGCTCAAGGTCATCGAGCATCCGCACCTGGCGCGCATGCCGGGCGACGAGGGGCTCGTCTACGTCGAGGCCCTGGCGTACGACCCCGAGTACTACCGGGGCGTCGGGCGCGAGCTCCAGGCGCGGCTGGATCGAGCGCAGGTCGGCGTGGTCCACAGCGGCGGCGAACAGCTCGTCTATCCCGCTGGGTTCGAGCCGGCGAAGGTGAACATCGGGGACTACACCGGCCTGCCGAACATCGGCGGACAGTACCCCATCGGCGAGGTCTTCACCGAGTCGCGCGACCTGGAGGCGGTGCACGGCCGGGTGCGCATCTCGTTCTTTGGTGACACCAGCTTCTCGGTCAACCGCCCGGCGCGCCCGATCACGCTGGTCGTCGAAGAGGGGCGAGTCGTGGCTGCCGAGCACTCAACCTCCGAGTTCGAGCGCGTGCTGGCCAGCATCCGCGCGGACGACGGCGAGGTCTGGCTCCGGGAGCTGGGCCTCGGCATGAACCGCGCCTTCACCCAGGAGCGCACGGTCAGCGACATCGGCACCTTCGAGCGGATGTGCGGCGTGCACCTGTCTCTGGGCGCCAAGCACGCGACGTACAACAAGCCCAACATCCGCAAGAAGACGGCCCGACACCACGTCGACGTGTTCGTGATCACCGAGTCGGTCGAGCTGGACGGGGACGTGATCTACCGCGACGGCGCGTGGTGCGTGTAGTGCGCTGGGTCCGAAGTTCGTGCTCGCACCGGTGCCATCGCCCAAGAGCAATGTCGCAGAGCTCAGCCTGGACGCTTGGTGGGTGAGCGGGGAGGTGCGTCTGGGTGACGGCTCAGACCGACCGTATCTTCGCCGGCTCAGGAGGGTTGTTCTCCGCGCTGGCCCCAGGGGCAGGCTCTCCGGCCCAGTAGCCGACCCTTCGCCGGTGCCCCCACAGGAACACGATCGCATACCCGAGCTGAAGCAGGTTGAACCCGCGCATCAGTGCGATCCCCCAAGCAGGCCCGGTGACCTCGACGTGAGCCGTCAGCCAGGCGGCTCCTGGCACTGCAGTCGCCAGCCCGAGGAGTGAGAACAGAAGGAGGACGCGCAACCGGTTCAGCGAGATGAAGAAGGCCTCGAGGCACACGGTGAACGCCCCCGCAGACTCTCCGATGGCGAGGACCACGGCGAACCCGATGACGGGCTCGACGTAGTCCGGCGGAAAGAAGAGCGGCAGGAGCCAAGGGATGAGCAGCAGGCCGCACCCGAGAGCGCCGGAGACGAGGAGGCCATTGCCCAGCGTGGCGCTGGCGAAGATGCGCCGGAGGCCGGCTGCATCTCGCTTCCCCGCCTTCTCACCGAGGGCAGGCAAGGCCGTGCGGGCGATGGAGCTCGTCAGCATTTGCGGCAAGCTCGTGAGGCGCTGAGCGATGTGGAAGTACGCGACCCAGCGACTGCCCGCGAGGGATTGAACCGCGAGCTTCGGAAGCACGAGGAACAGCAAGGTGTGCAGGTTCTTGAAGGCTGCGATGCGAACGCCTTGGCGCAGCCCCTTTCGAATCGGGATGCTCCAGAAGCGACCCAGGGTCTCGCGCATGCCCGGCAAGAGATGACCGACACCCCGCTCCCGCTGGTAGATGTGCACGGCGAGCAGTGAGCCCAGCCCGCTCGCGCAGATCCCTCCGACGAGCGCTCCTTCGGCCTCGCCGGTGATCAGCGCGCCCATGCTGACGAGGAAGAAGCGAATCATCTCGTGGGCGTTCTCGACGAGGCCCAGCGGCCCCATTCGCCGCGTTCCTTGAAAGGCCACGCGGACCATCTCGCGCGGAACCTCGAGCAGGGTTCCGAGGCAGAGCCACCAGGCCCACGTGCCAAGCCGGCCGTCTCCCAGAAGGGTCTCGGCGATCCAGGGGAACGCGAAGTAGCCGATCGTTCCCAGCCACAGGGCGAACAGCAGGTTGACCTTGACGAGGAAGGCGATCCAGCTGGACGTCTTCTCGGAGCGTCCGCGCGCCGCATTGGCGGAGATCTGGCTCGCGACGACTTGAGGAACGCCGAGACTCATCAAGCAGTGGCCGAGAGCGTGCAGCGCACCGGCACTCAAGAAGAGACCCTGCTTCTCGGCTCCCAGCAGGAAGGCGAGGGTGAACGTCGATCCCAGCTGGCTCAGGAGTGAGAGGCCGCTCGCCACCTGCAGGTGAGCGACGTCTCGAGCGAACTTGCTCTCGAGCAACCTTCTCATTGGTCGCCGGGGTCCCCGTCCGCGAACCAATCGGGAAAGAAGGTGCCCGCCGGATAGCGCTTGGGAGGGTCGAGCAGGAGCTGCTGCCAGTCGGTCACCGCCGACCCGGCTGGGACCTGGCTGGTCACGTTCTCCTTGATCCGGTGATAGGGGATGAAGGCGAGCCCGTAGACAAGGCGTTCCCTCGCCGGAGAGACGCGGCTTCCGAAGTGCAGGCAGCGGGACGCGTCGATGTACACTCCCGAACCGGGTGGCCCGGTCACGTGGATCAACTCGTCCGGGGACGCGTGCTGAAAGACGTCGTCGTCATCGAACGCCCAGAAGTCCTCGCCTTTTCGTCCCCTGCGCAGGTCACGAAGGATGCGCTGACTCACCTTCGCCGGGAAGAACGTGAGTGGTCCCTGGTCATGATCCACCTCGTCCACGTTCACGTAGACCTTGACGTGGCGAAGGTCGTCGTTGTCCAGGTGGAAGCGCTGGAAGTGAACGAGGTCCATGTCCTCGGTCGACGGGAGCGAGATAGAGACCGCGACTCGTGCCAGGAAAGGCACCGTACGCAAGGCGATCATGGCCGGCGCGCAGGTCTCTGCTTGCAGGGCGAAGTCGAGCAATAGAGGGCGGCGCACGAGCTCGAGATCGCTCGCCAGGTCGATGGCGATGGAGATCTTTCCAGACCTGCGCGCACGCTCCCGCAGCAGCGCCTCGGCGCGCTCCTTCCGCAGGTCCCGGCACGTCTCGAGGAGCTTGACGCCATCGGGTAGGTCCGTTGCGCTGAAGCGGGCATAGCCCTGGTCGCGGATCTCCCGGCCCAGCTGCATCACTCGTGGATCACAGTGCGCCTGAAAGCGCCGCAGGGTCGCCCGACGCGTCCACCACTGGCGTGGCGCGCGAGCCAGGTGCAAGGCCCTGCGGAGTCGACGCGCGCCTCCGTGGTCCATCCATGCGCGGACTGGACTCATGGCGTCGGCAGTGAACCAAGACGCACGGATCGGAACTCGAGGGCGCGTCCTCTTGGGTCGCCGAACCGAGTACTCTGAGACTTGATCCATGGGGCGGGCTCACGCAGCTCCCACTCGAACAGGAGCATGTCGTGAACGGTGAGGAGTTGGAGAGTTCGAGCCAGCCAGCGGGGTTGGCCGCGGGGGCAAGGGTCTTGCTCACCGGTGCGACGGGGTTCCTTGGAGGTCATCTGCTTCTCGGGCTCCAGGCGCGCGGCTATCGAACCCGCGTCCTCCTGCGAGAGGATAGCGAGGACCTCGACGGCAAGACGCAGTGGCTTCGGGACCAAGGTGCCGAGATCTTCATCGGCGACCTGGGGGACGCGAAGAGGCTGCAGCAAGCCTGTCGGGGAATGGACGGGCTGATTCACTCTGCGGCGGTCCTGGGGGGGTGGTCCAAGATCGAGAAGCTGCAATACGAAGTGAACGTGGATGCGACCGCAGCTCTGTATCGGGCCGCCCTCACGCAGAAGCTGAAGCGAGTCGTGCACGTCTCGACCATCGCCACGGTAGGGGCCACGCGCAAGCCTCGCCTTCTGACGGAAGGTGAGCCGTGGAGCTGGGAAGGGATGCCCAAGCTTCACTACGTGAAGACGAAGCGGGAAGCCGAAGAGCGCGCGTTGCACGCTGTCCGCAACGGGCTTCCGGTCGTGGTGGTGAATCCAACCGCCATGGTCGGGCCGCGTGCCCGTGACGGACACCAACGTGGACTCGTGACGGCGGTCACGCAGGGGGGCGCTCGGCGAGTTCCACATGGTGGAGCTTCGTTCGCGCACGTGGCAGATGTCGCGGAGAGCATCGTGACCGCTCTCGAGCGAGGGCGGGTTCGGGAGCGCTACCTGCTGGGCGGTCCCAATCTCACGTGGGCCGAGTTTCATGGTGGTCTGGCTCGACGAGTCGGGCTGGCGCCGCGCATCTCTCATTGGCCGACTGTCGCTGGCCGCGCCTTCGCGGCCGGGGCTCTGGTTCTCGACGTGTTGGGGCTGTCGCGGCCGCGGTTCGCCCCGGAGCGCTTCCGCGCCTGGGGTTGGTACGGCTTCGTGGATTCGAGCAAGGCGCAGCGGGAGCTGGGGCATCCCGTCCTCACGCCGGACGAGCTGTTCGAGCGTGCTGTTCCCGAGACCGCAATCGAGTGACCTCCGCGTCGTAGCGCTGACGATTCGTGCGGCTCTGGCTAGACCCGGCCGTGAACTGCACTGACCGTCCCGGATCCACGCTTGGCTCGCTCGACCAGCGGGTCTGGGGTCAGCCACGAGTTGCGGGCGGCGACGTAACCGTTGCGTTCCTTGATGCGCTGCGACTTCACGTAGTGCTCGTGGCGATTCTCGTAGTAGGTGGCCGAGCAGCTCTCGCAGGTCGAGTAGTCCGAGAAGTCGAAGGCGAGGTGCGCACGCCGGAGCTTGTCCATGGCTTCGGAGTGCCATAGGTCCATGAGGCTCATGTCGCCGAAGCGGCCAACGGTGATGCGCGCATCGAAGTCGAAGCGGCAGACGGACATGGTCCCATCACTCAGCAGAAACATGCCTGCCCAGGGGTAATGGCACCGGACCCGCATCTTCTTGTAGAGCCAGTGGCGAAACCGTTGGGGGAGGAGCCCGTGCGCCTGCAGGTCGGGTTCTTCCGAGTAGCCCGCATGATTGTGCGGCCAGTGGAAGGACGTGTCGTCGATGCACGGGCCATAGGTCTCGAACCAGAGCTTCTCTTCTTGTCGATCGAAGCGCCGCGTGATGACGCAGGTAGCGATCAGGGTCGGCAGGGGAACGACGCCCCAGGGGGACTCTTCCGGGACTCCGTGCTCATCTCGAACGCGCTTCAGCCTGCGCATTCCTTCCTGGACCTCCAGGGCATCGATGCCCTCCCGGAGCTCCTCGAGCAGCTCAGGCGTCGCGGCGTCGACCGAGATGTTCAAGATGTGAGGAGCTGCCTCGACCAGTGCCTCGCAGTACTCCTGAGTCAGCCGCGTCCCGTTGGTGCTCAACGTGACGACGAGGCCCGCTTCGCGGGCGATGCGGACCAGCTCGGGCAGTTCAGGGTGCATCGTGGGCTCTCCGATGGTGTGGAGAGTGATGCGCGGAATTCCCAGCTGGACCATCTCGTCGATCAAGCGGAGGTAGAGGTCCATCGGAAGGTAGGACCACTTGCGAAGCATGTTCGAGTTGCCGCAGAACTTGCACTTCAAGTTGCAGGCGTTCGTGGGCTCTACGATGATGAAGCTGGGCGCCTTGGGGATGTCGCCGAGCGGATTGCGCCGCCGCGTTCGAATCGCTCGCAGTCGATCAATGGATCGATGAATGAGTAGCTGCGAACGTATCGTGCTTCGGATGTTCATGCTTCTGGTGCGTGCTGCGAGAGACACGTCGGTGGTGCGATGCCAGTGCGAGTTGGAGCTCGAGGGCGTCGAGCGCGAGAGAGCGCGTGGTGTGCCGAGGTTCTGCGATCGAGGGCGAGCGTCCGCTCCCTGGCAAGTGGTTGGATCTCCAGGGTCCAGCCTAGCGGGTGAGCCGAATCCGTGCGCGCATGGCTGCGTTTGAGGCACGCAGGGGGCTCGGCCAGGGCAGTGCGGGGACCCCAGAGGTGGGTCCGCGTCGTTGCAAGCCAATTGCAGGGCCTATCCTTCTTGCCGGTCCGTTAACTCGGTGGCGCTGGCGCCCGAACTCCCGAGACGACGTTTCAGCTCACGCGAATGCCCGCTGCCAGGCATGGAGCGCTCGATCAGGAGCAGCGCCCCGAGGCCGGGTCGAACGCCCGGCCAGGTTCGGTACGGGGCCAGCTCGCGTCTCGGTGGTTAGCGCCGAGCGAGCTTTCCCTCGCTCGCAATGCGAGGACAGGAAGCCCGGGGTCGAAGCGCCCCCGGGCTCTCGGTCCTGCAAGCTTCAGCCGTTGAAGTACGCGAAGGCCAGCGATTGCAGCTCGGGCGTCAGGCCCGACGCCGTGTTGGAGATGAAGGTCACGCGGGCCTGGAAGAAGCGCGCGGAGTTCACCTGGGTGATGTCGTCGCGCCAGGTCGGGTTGCCGCCCAGGAACGTCACCGTGCCATTGCCCTGCGTCGTGTTGCCGTAGAACTCGAGCGTCTGAGCGTCGTTCAGAACGCCGTTGTTCCCGGCGCCCATGACATTGATCGCGCCGCGGTAAGCGAACTTGATGGAAGTTCCGGCAGGTTCGTCCTGCGGCCCGGGCTCCACGATCGGTTGCGCATAGGTCGGGGAGTTGAAGCCCGTGTCGAACCAGATCGTGTGGGTCCGGCTGACGCGCGTCACGATGGACATCTCGCCGATGTAGAACGAGTTGTCCGTACCCGGCGTCGCCTGCCCCGTGCCCGGATTGAAGCCGCCCGTGGCCGTGGCCGCATTGTCCGGGTTGACCGTTTGCAGCTGCTGACCGTCGAAGCCGCCCGTCGAGAAGGCACGGAAGTTCGGACGCGCAGAGGAGTTCGCCGCGAGGGAGATGTCGAAGGCGTTCAGGCCAAGGGCATCCTCCGAAGGATAGCAGCGGAACTCCATCAGAAGCGGCAGGCCCGCCGTCGGCACCATTTCGACGGGCCACGTGCTACCTGCAACGAGGCCGAGGATGGCCTGCTCTTGAGCGAGCGGAACGCCGACGCCGCTCGCGCCGCCAAGGGCCAAGATCGCGGTGTCCCGCCACGTGTAGTACTGGTAGTCCTCGATCGAGACGTTCTCGTTCAGCGGGTAGGGCAGCATCGTGGTGCCCGAGCTCGCCTGGAAGAGGTTCGAAGGGTTCACCACGTAGCCGAGGTTCCGCGGGTGCACGATCGCACCAGGGTCGTTGATCGGATCGAGGTAGTTGTTCGCGTACACCATCTTCAGGCCGGAGGCCGGGGTGGCCGGCGTTCCCATCATCGGGTCCAGCGCTTCGTCGGGCAGCCACACCGAGTGCGCGAGGCGGATCGAGAACTCGTTGTACGAGTCGGAGACGATGTTGCCTCCGATCGGCGCCCACGACAGGCCCTCGACGTCGATGTTCATGTTGGTCTCGTCGTTGTTCGAGAACCCGAGGTCGCAGTAGCGCCAGACCGTCTGCAGCTTCGAGCCGAGGTTCGAGAGGGGCGTCTGGATGCCCGCTGCGAAAGGCACCATGACGGACGGCAACGGCTGGTTGCGGTCCGCCGCAGCATCGAAGCGGTTGATCGGCCGCGGCAGGATCCGCTCGTTGCCGATGTCGTACAGGATCTGGCCGTTGCGGAACTCACCGAAGCCGTCGTCGAACAGCTCGTCCGCATCGGCGAAGCGCAGCGCGAATCCGGCGTTCTCGCCCGTCTGTTGCGTCGGCTCGAGGGTGAAGCTCGTCTGCGGCAGCTGGAACAGCAGCTCGTTGCCGGCGAGGTCGGCCGGACCGTCGATGCCGGCAGCGAGGGTCACGAAGTAGGTCTCCGCCTGCCCCTGGATGTGGCTGAACGGGACCGGTCCATGGGACCAGGAGAACGAGCGCAGGTCGGGGGCCGCAACGACGCGCCCGATCGCGTAGTCGAATGCCGTCGGGTCGTCCGCAACGCGCGTGATCGTGAAGCCGTCGAAGGAGCGCAGCGTTTGCGGATCCATCGGCTCGCTGAAGCGCACCACGACCTGAGCGTCGGCATCGACGCCGTCGTTCGGGGGGGCGGTCGCCGTCGGCGAGAAGCGCACGAAGCAGGGCGGGTTGTCCACGCCGGGAGCGAAGGGCGTCCGCAGCTGTGACGGCCCAGCGATCAGGACGCCGCCCACCGGCGCGATCACGTCGACAACCATGTTCGTGACCGTCGGTCCGCTCGCCTCACCTGGCTCGACGACGATCGCGCTGACGCCCTGGGACTGGACGAGGACGTCGCCGATCTTCGGCGTCGTCGAGCAGGTCGCGATCTCGAAGGCGAACTGCGGGATCCGAAAGCGGTCGGGGCGCAGGGGATCGTCGACCACGGGAGCCGACGAGACCAGCACGGTGAGGTCGCCGAGGATGCGCGGACGATCTTCGTCGCGCAGGAAGCCGTTGTCGGCGTCGTTCGTGACCGTGCCACCGGAGCGCAGCGCGCGCACCACGTCGTTCGTGCCCGCGGAGGTGTCCGTCGAGCCGTTGCCCGCGAACGCGAGCGACTTACCGGACGCGTTGCGCAGGATCTGGGTCTGCCCCATCGAGGGGTTGACGTTCGTCGCGATGCGCAGGGCCAGGTTCGTGTCGTCGAGAACAATACTGGGCGGCAGACCGGTCGAGTTCGTTGCCAGGGGAGGGTCGGAGATCTGCGAGTCGAAGGACGAGATGGTCGTCGCGACGATGACGCGGGTGGAATAGAACTCCGCCGTGCCGTCGTTGTTGCGATCCACGAGGTCGCCGTGGTTCGGGTCGACGAACACGCGGGCCTCGTACGGGTCCGCCGGCGGGTAGCCGGTACGAACCTTCGTGAGCGAGCTGTTCAGCTGCCCGGTCGCGGCGGCGACCACGCCCCCGGCGTGGGTGTCGTTCCACTGGCCGTTGACGTAGAACGGCTCGAGCAGGTCCTGGAACATCAGCACCACCGCGGCGTTGCGCGGCACCATCGAGAAGGGCCCGACCTCACTGGCCTGGAGACTCTTGTCGAAGATGGGCGTCAGGTCGGCCTCGAGGTTGACCAGCGCCTCGTTGAAGCGATCGCTGCCCGCGGGCGCGTTGATCGTGATGCGGAAGTCGTCCGTCACCGAGTTGCGCACGAGCGTGTACGTGATCGCGTCCCCCGTGGACGGGATGAACACGGTCTGGTCGCGGATCGACGGGCTGATGACGAAGTCGCTGAGACGCACGTCCCCCGTCTCGTCAGCGATGTTCGCGAGGCGCCCCCAGAAGACTCCCGTGAGCGCGAGGTTGCTGGCGTCGCCGCCGCGGTGCGCCTGACCGATGAAGAACTCCGAGCCCAGGCCCGTGTCGGGTTGCTCGAGCACGAGGCCCTGATTCTGCGCCTGCACCGTAGCGGGACCGCTCGAACCACAGCCTCCGAGGAAACCGGTGGTCAGGAGCAAGCCAGCGAGCAGCGGCAGCGTTTCAGCGGAGAGGCGCGCGCGAGGGGCGCGTTCGCGCCCGTTCGCGGGGGGGAGTGTGGGACACGACGTCGTGTTCATGGCTTGCCGGTGCATGGGGGCAGAGTCGGGAGGGCTCGAGAGCGCACGCGACTCGCGCAAGGCTCTGGATTCGGTCGAGCGAGGCGAGCGCTCGCTACCACGAAGACTAGCCCATGCGCGCGGGAGGCCTACTGACTACTAGTGAGTCACTCAATTGACGACATGCGACGTGGTACTCGCGACTACCGACTTTGATGAGGGGTCTTGTCGTTGCGGATGCGAATGACAGGCCGTAGGAGTTGCGACATGTATAGGGCGCGATGCAAGTGGCGACTTGAGGCGCGCTCGCTCCCCCGCGCACCGACGAACGCGACGCGCGAGAGGTCATTCGAAGAGCGCTGTCGCCGCGCCCGGGCCTGGCCGGCGCCTCGTGAACGAGCGCGGGGGTGACGAAGACCGCCGGTCTCCGTCACCCCCGCGCGCACCTCAGAGCCGGGCCCTATTTGGGCGTGGTCTCTCCACCCGCGTCGCCGGCCGCGATCGCTGCCTCGACCTGCTGCTGCAGGCTGGTGAGGTTCTCCTGGAACGCCGCAGCCAGCTGGTTCTGCATCAGCGGGTGGAAGATGCGCTTGATCGGGTCCTTGCCGAGGGAGCCGCGATCGACCCAGGAGACCTTCGTGCCGCGATCCGTGGTCTCGAGCAGGATCGCGCCCTTCGCGTCCGCCTCGCCCCCGAGCAGCTCGTCGAACCAGACCCCCTTCTGCGGATCCGAGGCCGTGATCTCCCAGCGGATCTCGTGGCGACCGTCGTTGCTGATCGCGATCGCGCCCACGCCTGACGGCGCACCCTCGAAGGTGTACGTGTACTCGGCCCCCTGATCCGCGAGCCAGTCCGGCCAGCGCGAGAGGTCCGCGATCCACGGGTGGATGACCTCGGGCGGCGCGGCGATCTCGGTCGAGACCTCGACGTCCCAGCCGTCGGGCGAGACGAAGTAGCCATAGGCGTAGACGAGGCCGAGCAGGACGAAGAGCGGGAGCAGGCAGAACTTGACGATCTTCATGGGCGGGTGGCTCCGCGGTCGGTGAGCCGGGTCAGTGCGGAGAAGGCGAAGCGCGCCAGCGGCGCATCGGGCCGCGTGAACGGTGTCGAACGATAGCGGCCGAGCTTCTCGAGGTGGTAGTCGACGACCGAGTCCTCGATGGCGTCGGAGAGCGGGTAGGCGCCCTGGCCCGCTGCGATGCGCGCGGCGAGCTTCAGGAAACCGACACGCTTCATGCCGTCCATCCAGGCAGTGACGCCGAGGCCGGCGCTGCGCGTGGCCATCAGCTGGATCTCGGTGTCGGTCAGCTCGCGGCGCGCGTCGCCCGCGCGGAAGGCGACGCAACGCTCGCCGAAGGTGACGGCTTCGAGGCGCAGGTCGTCCGCGCCCTCGCGGTCGCTGAGCTCTGCCGTCGACCCGTGGAACGTCAGCGAGCCGAGCGCGTAGTCGCGCGGGTCGCGCACGATGGCCTCGCGGCCGTCGGCGACGACGTAGCGGCGCTCGCGCAGTCCGCCAGCGATCGAGCGCTGACGCGCGCGCCGGATCGGCCCGCCGCCGAGCGCCGTCTTGACCATCGCCACGCCGTGGTAGGCGTAGCCCGAGCGGTCGAAGGTCGCGCTCTCGAGCGCGCCGATCGCGCCGGACGCGACGCACTCGCGCGCGGCGTCGAGACACGGCAGCGTCGAGCAGTCCTCGCTGACCCAGGCGTTGCGGAAGCTCTCGACGAGCCCCCGGTGGCCGAGGTGACGCACGAGCATCACCGGCGTCTCGATCAGCAGGTCGAGCGCGTCGGCGCCGGTCTCGACGAGCTGGCGCAGCACGCGCGGCACGGCCTTCTTCGCGACGACCATGTAGACGAGGTCGACCTCGGAGAGCCGCTCGCGGGTCAGCGAGTCGAGTCCACGCACTTCGAACTCGTCGCCCTCCGACTCGATCGTCTTCGGCGTGCGCGACGCGAGGCCGGCGATCTCGAATTCCGGCGCGCGCCGGAAGACGGGCAGCGCCGCCTCGACGACGCGCTTGCCGGAGCCGATCAAGAGGACGCGGGGCATCTCAGGCCTCCTTCTGTGCGAGCTCGGCGCGCAGGTGCTCCGCGAGGCGGATGGCGAGCGCGACGATCGTGTAGGTCGGGTTGGCGCAGCCGCTCGTGGGGAAGACCGAGCCGCCAGCCACGAAGAGGTTCGACGTGCCGTGCACGCGACAGTCGGCGTCGACGACGGACGTCTTCGGCTCCGCGCCCATGCGCGTCGTACCGAGGTGGTGCGAGGCCTCGACGTCGATCGGCCACGGCGTCGTTCCGCGCAGGTCGGTCTCGAGCCGCCCGAGCCCCTGCTCCTCGAGCTCGCGCGCGAGGACGTCGTGCAGCGCGATGACGGCCGCGCGATCCTTCTCGGTCGTGTCGTGCTGCACGCGCGGTCGGGGCACGCCGTACGCGTCGCGCTCGTCTCCGAGCACCACGCGATTCTCGGGGTGCGGCTCCATCTCCATGAAGTTTCGGATGCGCACGCGACGGATGCGCGGCTTGCGCTTGGTGACGAGCCGGTACTTGAGGTAGCGGAAGACACTCGGCGCATCGAGGGGGATCTTGAGGGCGAGGGCGAGCCAGTCGCCGAGACCCTTGCGCGCGTTCTGCACGTCGCTGTCGTCGCCGGTCTCCGAGTAGTCGCGCAGCGCGATGACCTCGTCGCCCTTGCTCTTCTGGAAGCGCCGCATCAGGAGCTGGCTGTGCTTGGCGAACAGGACGAGCGCTTCGACGCCCTCGCTGTCGGTCCACGGGAACAGCGGCTCGAGGCGGATGTAGCTGTTCAGCAGCTCGTTCTCTCTCTGGTACGGCTCGGTGAGACGCAGCCCGGCGTAGCCCGCGAAGCCGCGGTAGAGGCACCCGTAGTAGAACGGCAGGTCGCCGGTCGGCTCGGTGAGGTGCAGCATCCCGTGGTAATTCTTCGGGTGGTTCATCAGGTAGCGGCCCACCTGGTCGTGCGCGTTGCCGAGGTTCGCGTGCAGCAAGAGGCGCGCGTTCTCGAGCCCTCCGGTCGCGAGAACGAAGACGCGCGCGCGCAGCTCCAGCGTCTTGCCGCTGCGGGTTCGAACTTCGGCACTCTGGATCTCGGCGCCGCCGTCGTTCGTCCCGAGGCCGACCACCGTAGCGTCGAGCCAGGCGTCGACTGCCTCGCCCTCGAACACGTGCCGGTGCTCGCGGCCGAAGTTCTGCGCGGGCGCCGCGGCGATGAACACCTTCTCGCCGATGTGCTTCCAGCTCGGTTGCACGTCCGACTTCGCGCGCAGACCGCCGAAGCCGCTCTCGCCGAAGAACTCGGCGGGCGCGAAGCGATAGCGCTCCGCCGCGGCCGCCCAGTAGGGGAGCAGCGTCTCGCGCTCGATCGGCCAGCCCGAGTGGTCGAGCCACGGGCGCGTCGCGAAGTCGATCTCGTCGAGGGGGGCGGACAGTCCGGCCCACGTCGTCGATGTTCCGCCGAGCACGCGCTCGCGGCTGTACTCCTTGATCGTGATGCCGCTGCTCTCCACCTCGCGCAGCGCGTCGCTGTGACGCGTCGGCGTCAGCCGGCCGCTCTCGAGCACGCAGACGCGCAGGCCGCTCCCCGCGAGCTCCGCTGCCGTGGTCGTGCCCGCGGGGCCCGAGCCGACGATGCACACGTCGTACTCCGGCAGCGCTCCGTCGTGGGCGTCGAGGTCGCGAATCATCTCATGCGGCGAGCCAGCGCTCGCGAACGTAGGTGCACAGCGACGCCAGGAGGCGGTGGCTGTGTTCGGTGTAGCCGCCGCTGGCCGTCGTGACCACGGGCAGGCCGCGGCGCGCGCACTCGTCGACGACGAAGCGGTCGCGGGCTTCCACGTCCTCGAACGCGACGGCGAGCTCGCCGAGCGGGTCCCCGTCGATGACGTCCGTCCCGGCGTTGTAGAGCACGAGCCCAGGCTGCAGCTCGTCGAGCGCCGCGGGCAGCTCGCGCTTCAAGAGCTCGAGGTACGCCCCCCCGGTCGTGCCGCTCGCGAGGCGATGCTCGAAGCGGATGCCCACGCGCGCCTCCTCGTCGTGCGGCCAGATGTCGGCGTTGTAGACGTCGAAAACCGCCACGTGCGCATCGCCGGTGAAGATCGAGCCGAGTCCGTTCCCCTGGTGGGCGTCGAGATCGACGATCAGCACGCGCTCGACGCCGTGGCGCGTGCGCGCGCGCTCGGCCCCGAGGGCGAGGTCGGACCACACGCAGAAGCCCTCGCCGCGATCGCGCTTGGCGTGGTGATAGCCACCGGAGAGGTGGACGACGACGCCGCGCTCGAAGCTGGCATCGACGGCGGCGAGCGTGCCGCCGCAGGCGTAGCGCATCGGTTCGAGCAGGACGCCCTCGAGCAGCTCGAACGGAGCTGCGGCGGCCTCGGGGATCTCGATGATCTCGGCCAGCACCGCGGACGAGCGCAGGCGCGTCAGGTACTCGTGGCCGTGCACCTCGCACAGCTCGTCGAAGCTCACGCGCTCGGGCACGATCCGCGCGCCTTCCGGCAGCGAGTCGCCCTCGAACAGGGCCCAGGCGCGGCTGGCGCGCCGCCCGTCGAAGCGGTGCAGGCTCGCGAGCGCCTCCGCGTCGAGCGCGGGCAGCGTGAAGTCGAACTCGGGGCGGTAGACGAAGGCGGGATCCATGCTCGCGCGCGGGCGTCCAGCCGACGCGCGCGAGAGTCTACTCGCTGGCCGGCAGCACGACCGGCGTCGTCTCGCCGCTTTCGATCGTGAACTGCACCGGTGCGAGCTCGGGCTGATCCGAGAGCCGCATGGCGTAGTCGCCGGGAGCGAGTTGGAGCAGCTGAGGCGCCTGGAAGGCACCGATCATCACCGGCAGGACGAAGTCCGCGCTGATCCCGGGCCGCAGGAGGTCGAAGCGCATGGCGTGCGTCTCCGCGTTGCGGTCGTCGTCCGAAGTCAGGAGCGCGAGCTCGCCGAGCTCCGGCAAGAGGATGAGGCCCGCGTCGTAGGGGAGCCGGCCGTCGATGGTCCAGGACAGGTCCTGGGTCCAGCCGCGCCCGTGCAGTGGGAGGATCGCGGCGTACTCGCCCGGCGGGAGCGCTGGCGTCGAGAACGTCCCGTCCTCACTGATCGTCGCGCTGACGCTGAAGCGATCGCTGATGCGCTGGATGACGAGGGGCTGGGCGTTCGCGGGGGCGCCGTCGTGACGGAGCATGCGGCCGAAGGCCCAGCTGACGTGGTCTTCGTCCTCGTCGAGCTGCACGTCGCCGTCGCCGCCCTCGAAGGGGCGCGGGACGACCCGTGACGGGATGCCGTAGCGCGCCAGCGGGTGGAACAGGAGGAGGCGCGTGCCGTTGAAGCTCGGGGGCCGGGCCAGCTCGTAGCGACCGTCCTCGTCGGTGAGCGTCGGGCTCTCCGTCGCGGCGGCGGCCTCCGATCCCTCGAGCTCGACCCGCCAGCCGATGAGCGGCGACCCGTCGAAGCCGGTGAGGCGACCGCCGATCAGGTCGATGGGCGCGAGGGTCGGTTGCCAGAGCGTGGTCTGTCCCGCGCGCAGGCGCACCTCGGCGGAGGCGCGTAGCAGTGGCCCTGCTGCGCACGTCTCCGCCACCAGCTGCACGTCGCCCGCCGGGAGCCCGTGGAGCTCGAAGCGACCCTCGGCGTCACAGTCGGTCGTGAAGCGCTGAACGCTGCCGACCGGCAAGACGGTGATCGCGACGCCGCGCGCCTCCCCGCCGTCCATGCGCAGGACCTGCCCACGGAGTCGGGCGGTCGCGTAGAGCTGAACGACGCGCTCCGTCAACTCGCCTTCGCTCAGCGCGACGAAGCCGGTGCAGCGCGAGTAGCCCTCGCACTCGAGCGTCAGCTCGCGCTCCCCGGGCTCGAGCCCCTCGAAGAGGGCCTCGCCGTAGGCGTCGGAGCGGAGGTTCGGCGTCGGCATCAGCGCGACGGGCGCGCCGTCGTGCTCGATGTCCCGCGGCGCACCCAGGGTCAGCTGGGCGCCTTCGATCGCCCGACCGTCGACGCCTCGGACCTCGACCCGCAGAGCGGCACCGAGCCCCCGCAGGACGAGCGTCAGCGGGGACGCGTCCAGGGCGCTGCGTTCGGAGATCAGAGAGGGTCCGTGTCCCGCGGCGCGCGCGACGAGTCGCAGCGGCGCGCCGTCCTCGGCCCGCGCACGCCAGGTGCCTGCCTCGTCCTCGATCACGAAGCGGCCGGCGCTGTCCGTCAGGGTGGCGAGGCGCCAGGCGCCGTCCTCGATCCAGATCTCGGCATGGGGAACCGGGTGGGCCCACTCATCGACGGCGCTGCCCCCCAGCGCGGAGGTCTCGGGGGCGTCCTCGGCGGCGCGCGCGGCGGCCTGCAGCGGGACGCTGCTGCGAAGCGAGGAGGTCGGCGCTGCCGCGGTCTTCGCGAGCTCGGTCGCGAGCGGCTGCCGCGCATCGCCCGCGGCTACCACGCCGCCCGGGAGCGCCGCGATCGTCGCGGCCGGCCACAGGGTCCAGCAGGCGAGCAGGAGCGAGGCGGCCGAGATCGCGAGGGCCAGCAGGACGTGGGCGAGCGGCTCGACGTCGTGGCCCGGGCCGGGCCGCTGCGGGGCGCCCGCGGCACGTGGCGTGCGGAGTGCGTTGTTCGACATGGGAGAAGGAGCTGGGTGGCGGGCGGCCACCCCCGATTGGACCTCGCCCGCGCCCTTCAGGATCCGTCAATCGGTCATTCTTCCGGTCGCGCGTCCCGCATGGGATTGCAGCTTCCAAGGGCACTCCAACGGGCCAGGGAATTCTGCGCAAAGGGGCCCCAGCGAAGGCGGCCGCCCGGGCCCCGCGCTGCGCCGAATTCCGCAACGCTCCCGTGCCGAGACGCTACGCTGTTGGGCTGCATGTCCGCCTCCGATCCGGAAACTCACGCCTCCACGGCGCTGCGCGCACCCCTGCGTCTCGGCCGGATCTTCCTGGAGAAGGTCTGGGGAGGTCGCAGCCTGGAGCGCGTGCCCGGGATCGCGCTCGAGGGGGACGGGCCGATCGGGGAGACCTGGGAGCTCGTCGACCGCAGTGATCACAACTCGGTCGTGCGGGGCGGTGAGGCGGATGGGGCGCACCTGCGGGACCTGATGGCCGCCGAGAGGGACGCCCTGCTCGGCACCGCGCGGGCCACCGAAGACGGCCGCTTCCCCGTCCTGATCAAGTACCTGTCGGCCTCGGAGCCGCTCAGCGTCCAGGTCCACCCGAGCGACACCGTCGCCAAGAAGCTCGGCGCGGGCGACTGCGGCAAGACGGAGTCCTGGTACATCCTCGACGCGGAGCCCGGCAGCCTCGTGTACCTCGGCCTCAAGCCCGAGATCGACCCCACCGAGCTCTGCACCGCGGCAGGCGGACCGGGTGTCGTCGACGCGCTGCGCGCCTGGCCGGTCACGGCGGGACAGTTCGTCCACGTGCCGGCGGGGACGCTGCACGCGATCGGCGCGGGCATCACGCTCGTGGAGGTCCAGCAGAACTCGGACCTGACGTACCGCCTCTACGACTGGGGACGCGTTGGCCTGGACGGCACGCCGCGTGACACGCACGTCAACGAGTGCTTGCTGTCGACCAGCTACGAGGAGCCCGTGAAAGGGCCCGTCGACCCTGAGCTCGAGAGCCTCGGCGGCGACAACCACGGCGCGCGCCTCGTGGACACCGAACACTACGGACTCGGGCTCTTTGAGCTCGGCTCCCACCTCGACCTCGCCACGGAAGGCAAGGCGCAGGCGCTCGTCCTGCTGGAGGGGACGGCCCGGCTTCACCACGAAGGCGCCGTCGAGCCCCTCGTGATGGACCGGGGAGACACCTGGCTCGTTCCCGCGAGCCTGGGTGACTATCGCATCGAGAGCACGGAGGGGATCGCGAAGGTCCTCGTCGTCGACACCAAGGCGTGATCCATGGCGTACGCGCGCAAGAAGAAGACGGCCACGCGCCGCAAGTCGTCCGTCGGTAAGTCCGGAAGCAAGCCGGGCGGCAAGTCCGGCGGCAAGCCGGGCGTGACGAAGAGGCGCGCGAAGAAGGCGCCGCCCGCGCGCCCGCCCGGACACCGCGACGTCGAGTCCGTCCCCGGCGGGATTCGACTGAACAAGCTGCTGGCCGACCACGGCCTGGCCTCGCGTCGCGGCGCGGACGAGATGATCGAGGGCGGACACCTGTTCGTCGACGGAGTGCAGGTGTTCGAGCTCGGGCTGAAGGTCGATCCGGAGACCCAGCGCATCGAGATCGACGGTGAGCCGCTGATCCCGACCGGCCGCCAGAAGAAGCAGTACTACCTGCTCAGCAAGCCTCCCGGCGTCGTCTGTACGAACGAGCGTCGCGAGACGCGCCCGCGCGCGATCGACCTCATCAAGGACCGGGCGAAGGGCCGGATCTACACGGTCGGTCGCCTCGACGAGGAGAGCAAGGGGCTCATCATCTTGACCAACGACGGGGAGTTCGCGAACCGCGTGATGCACCCGCGCTACGGCGTCTCCAAGACGTACGCCGTGAAGCTGGGCGGGCGCATCAGCGACGCAGACGTGCAGAAGGTGCGCGACGGCGTGTACCTGTTCGAAGGGCGCGCCGCGGGCGCGCGCGTGCTCATCAAGAGTCGCACGCGGGAGACGACGCATCTGGAAGTGACGCTGCAAGAGGGCAAGAACCGCGAGATCCGCCGCATCTTCCTCTCGGTCGGCCACAAGGTCCTCGACCTCAAACGCATCCGCATCGGCAACCTCGCGGACAAGAAGCTGAAGGTCGGCTTCTGGCGCTACTTGACGCCCTACGAGGTGCGTGAGCTGATCACGCTGTCGGAGGGCGAAGAGATGAGCGAAGAGCCGCCGCTGCGCGCGAGCGCGGAGGCCGATGGGGGCCCGAAGACGAGCGTGAACCGCAAGCGCGCCGCGAAGAAGCGCGCGAACCGCACCGCGACGAATCAGGCCAAGTCGACCAAGAAGAAGATGACGAAGAAGACGTCCAAGAAGAAGGCCACGACGAGCGCCCGGAGGAGTCGATGACGGGGGCTGCTGCCGTCCTTGCCGGCGCCAAGCTGCACGAGCGCAGCCTGCGCAACGGACTTCAGATCCTCGTCGCCGAGCGCCACGACGCGCCGGTGGTCTCCGTGCTGCTCTACTACCGCGTCGGGGCGCGCAACGAACGCGAACACGAGGCCGGGGTAAGCCACTTCCTCGAGCACATGATGTTCAAGGGCACCGAGTCGATCGGCAAGGGCCAGGTCGACGTCGTGACCACGGTGCTCGGAGGAACGAACAACGCCTGGACGGCGCACGACCACACCGCGTACTGGTTCGAGTTCGCCTCCGATCGCTGGGAGCAGGCGCTCGAGATCGAAGCGGACCGCATGCGCGGCCTGTTGCTGCAGGACGACGAGTTCGAGGCGGAGAAGGCCGTCGTGCTCGAGGAGCTGGCGATGTCCGAGGACGACCCGTGGCGCGAGCTGTCGCGCGAAGTCGCCGAGGCCGTGTTCCCCGGGCACCCCTACGGGCGGCCGGTGATCGGCTACGCGGACACGCTGCGCCGGCTCTCCGCCGACGACATGCGCGCCTACTACGACCGCTGGTACAACCCGTCGAACGCCGTCCTCATCGTCTGCGGTGATGTGACGGAGGGCGCCGTCGTCAAGGCGGCGCGCAAGCACTTCGGGGGACTCCCCGCTGAGCCGCGCGGCCCGCTCTATGAGCCGTATCGACGCGAGCTGGGGGAGCCGAAGGCCGAGAAGCGCCTGGTCTGCCGCTGGGACGACGAGGCGCGCCGCCTGTGCATCGCCTGGCCGACCGCGCGCTTCGGCACGGACGAGGACTACGTCTTCGACCTCCTCACGGTGGTGCTCGCGAGCGGCCGTCGCTCGCGTCTCTACCACCGACTGATCCAGGAGGAGGGGCTGGCGACGAGCGTCTCGGTCAGTAACGACACCCGCGTCGAGAGCGGCGCGCTGTGGCTCTACGCCGAGTGCGCGGACGGCGTCGAGCCGGCAGTCCTCGAGGCGGCCATCGACGAGGAGCTCGAGCGCCTGCAGCGCGAGCTCGTGACGAAGAAGGAGCTCGACCGCGCGGTCGCGATGCTGCTCGCTTCAGAGGCCCACGACCACGAGACGGTGACCGACCTCGCCGAGGACATCGGATCGTTCGCGGCGGACGGCGACTGGCGTCTGGCCATCGAGACGGAGGAGCGCCTGCGCGCCATCCGGCCGAAGTTCGTGCGTGAGACCGCGCGACGCTTCCTCGGTCGCGAGCGGCGCGTCACGGGCTGGTCGCTGCCGGAAGGCGTCGAGCTGGGAGCCGCGCGCCCGTGAGTCCTCGCACCTCACGCAAGGCGCCGCGCGCGGTGCCGACCGTCTCGATCCCGTACGAACGCTTCGAGCTCTCCTGCGGCGCCATCCTGCTCGTGCACCGTCGCGAGGGCGCGCCGATCGCCGCAGTCGACGCGCACGTGCGCGGCGGGCCGTCGCTGGACCTCGAAGGCTTCGAGGGCACGGCCTGGCTGACCGGCGGCCTCGCGGACCAGGGCACGAAGCAGCGCGACGAGGAGGAGATCGCCGGCTTGCTCGAGCCGCACGGCGGTGAGATTCAGGGCGAGTCCACGGGGCTGGGCGGCTCGATCGTCGGCAGCGCGTGGAAGGTCTTGAGCGGCCTCCTGTGCGAGATGCTCACCGAGCCGACGTTCCCCGTTGCGAAGGTGCGCCGCCAGAAGGAGCGCTTGCTTCGCCGACTGCACAACGAGGAGGCCGACCCGCGCCGTCAGGGCGCACTGGCCTTCCGCCGCATGATCTACGGCGACCACTGGCTAGGCCGTCCGTCCTACGGCTCCGCCGAGAGCGTGCGCGCCATCGAAGCACGCCATCTGCGCGCGCACCACAGGAAGAACTGGGTCGGCTCACGTGGCGTGATCGGCTTCTGCGGGGATGTCGAGCCCGAAGAGGTGCGCGATTTCTTCGAGCGCCGGCTCTCGTCGTGGAAGCGCGGCGTGCTGCTGCCCCGCCGCGAATCGGAGTTCCCCGCTCCGAAGGCTCGCCTCGAGGTGTTGCGCGCCAATCGCAAGCAGGTGCACGTCTACCTCGGTCACCTCGGGATCCGCCGTAGCGATCCGGACTACGCGACGCTGGTCGTGCTCGACCACGTCCTCGGTCAGGGCCCGGGCTTCACTGATCGCATCTCGCGCCGGCTGCGCGACGAGCTCGGCCTCGCCTACTCGGTCAGCGCCGGGATCAGCGGCAGCGCCGGTCTCTCGCCGGGCACGTTCACGGCTTACATCGGGACGTCGCCCGAGCACGTGACGACCGCGATCGATCACTTCCTCGTCGAGCTGCGCCGCATCCGCGACGAGCTCGTGCCCGACGACGAGCTGCGCATGGCGAAGGACTACCTGACCGGCTCCTTCTCGATGGGCTTCGAGCGCGCGACGCGCCGCGCGGGCTTCCTCGTGACGAGCGAGGTGCATCAGCTGCCGGCTGACACGCTGCAGCGGCTGCCCCTCGAGTTCGAGGCGGTCACCGCCGAGGACATCCAGCGCGTCGCGCGGAAGCACCTGTTTCCGGACCGTTGCTGCGTGAGCGCCGCGGGGCCGGTGAAGGCGGCCGATCTGCGCCGTTCGGTCGGCCTCAAGAAGAAATAGGCACCGGGTCACCCCCGACCAGTCGCCGCCCGCGAAAAATTCGAGGGCCGACCCAGTGCCTGTGCGTGTGTGTCAGTCGAGCGACTCGAGCCTCAGCTCGATGGGCTCTTCTCCGGTCGAGACGCTGCGCTGCGCCGCCGACTTGTGCAGGGTCTGCGGATCCACGGCGCGGACGGTGAACGTCGACTCGTCGAGGTTCTTCAGCTCGAAGCGTCCGTCGGCGTCGGTCTCGCCGCGGCGGCGGAGCAGCATCCGCGTGCCCTCGTCGGTGAGCCGGATCTCGACGCCAGCGATCGGATGTCCGAGCTCGTCGACGACGCGCCCCGAGAGGCTGTGCGGCGTCGCGCGGTCGCGCAGGACGAAGTCGACGTTGGTGGTTCCGGCGTCGACGTCCTCGCGAAGGCGGCCTTCGCGCAGCTGATCGGGGTCGATGGGGGCGAGCGTCCACGAGCTGCCGGGAGGCGGCCTCAGCTCATAGCGTCCGTCGCGGTCGGTGAGGGCGCGCACCAGCGGCTCGCCTGCCGAGTTGGCGCGGAGCTCCACCGTCGCGCGGTGCACGGGCGACCCATCCGCCAGGGTGATGCGGCCCTGGATCGGCTCGATGGGCGTGAGCTCTACGTTCTCGAGCGTCTGGCCCTCCGCGAGTTCGATGCGCCGGCGCGCGAGAACGAGCTCCTTCGAGGAGCCGTCGGGGTGCGGGGTGTGCAGCGTGATCTCGTAGCGACCCGGCGCGATCGAGGCGGCCTCGAAGCGGCCGTTGGGCTGGACCGGGACCACGAGCAGGGTCAGCGGAGCACTGAGGATCGAGTTGTCGCCGTAGGCGATGCGGCTGAACTCCAGCGTGTCCGGGCGCTCGCGGTCGTAGGCCCGTCCGTGAACGCGGCCGGAGACGCGCGCTCCCTTGGCCAGCACGAACTCGCCCACGTCGATGGGGCTGTCGCCGTCCCGCTCCGTGTTCACGCGGGTGATGACGAGCGGCAGGCCGTCGGCCTCGGCGCCGATCGTGTAGGCGGCGCGATGGTGCAGCTCCATGTGGAAGCGTCCATCGGCGTCGGTGCGGACCGAGCCGTCCTGACGTTCCTGCTTGCCGGGCACGTGCATGAAGCGCCCGCGATAGCCGACCTCGACCCCGACGAGCGGGCGACGGAAGCTATCGACGACGCGCCCCGTGACGATCGTCGGGGGCACCAGCTCGAAGGTGACGTACGGCTGGTCGCCCACCGTGCTGAGCCGCACGTAGGCGGCCGAAGGCTCGTGCCCCTGCGCCCAGACGACGATGCCGATCGGGCGATCCTCGCCGCGCGGGAGGCCGGTGAGCTCGAAGCGACCCAGGGCGTCCGTCGCCGTCTCTCCGCTAGGCCCGACGACGCGGGCGTTCGCGACGGGAACCTCGGAGTCCTTCACGAGGACGACGCCTCGAACCGACGTCGCCTCGGGAAGACCGAGCTCCTGCGCGGAGTCGGAGTGTCCGTCGAGCTCCGACTGCCACTCCTGGTGCGCGAAGCCGTCGCGCACGGCGGTGATCTTGATGGAGCCGGCGGGCAGCGCCTCGAAGCGTACGCGCCCGTCGTCGTCCGTGAGGCCTTCGCGGGTCCAGGCGGTCGGAACCGCGTGGGGATGCACGCTCGCGATCCGCAGGCGCGCGCCGGCGATCTGCTCCCGGGTCGCCGCGTCGACTGCGACCAGGACGAGCGAGCCGCCGGTGGTCAGCGTGAGGTCCCGGCGCTCGCCGGCGAAGGTGCGCGGGGACTCGGCGCCGGCCAGTCCGGGCGCCGAGGCGCGCAGCAGGAACGGGTGGTCGGGGTGGACCTCGAGGCGGAACGAGCCGTCCGAGAGGGTTCGGGTCACGGGCAGGTCGGGGGTGCTCGGCGTCAGCTCGAGGACCTCGGGGGCGTGTCGCCGCCCGTCGATCGTCCAGACCTCGGCGCCGGCCACGGGCGCCCCGGAGCCGTCGAGCACGCGCCCGACGATCGCGCCGTCCTCGACGGCGAGGAGCGCATCCTCAGCCGCGTCGGCCGCGCCCGCGCCGGCGGTGCGGCCATCGCCGAGGCGCGTCGGGGGCAGGTTCACCGGGGGGGCGACCCGCTCGCGGGTCTCCGTGGTGTCCAGAGAGAGCACGGCCGCAGGGCCCGAGGGGGAGGAGGAGTCCTCGGGCTCCGGCCAGAGCAGCGCGATGGCACCGGCCGAGACCGCAGAGACGAGCGCGAGCTTCAAGACGCCGCCCCCGGTGATCGTGGAAAGCTCAGCCCCCCCCGCGAGCGGCGCCGGCGTTCCGGAGCCGGAGCTCCGCGGCGTCGCAAGCGGGAGGAGGTAGAGACTCCAGTGGCGGTCGGCGTCCGCGTACTCGCCCTGCAGTCGATCCCGCAGCAGGTCGAGCCCGCGCATCAGCCGCACGCGCACCGTTGAAGCCGGCACGTCGAGGCGCCGGGCGATCTCGCTCGGCGTCAGCTCCTCGAAGTAGCGCAGGAAGACGACCTGCCGGTAGTGCTCGGGGAGGTCGAGGACGGACGCGGCGAGCGTCCGCTGGGTCTCGACGACCTCGGCCATCGCGGCGGTCGAAGGGAGGGCCTCGGGGACTGCGGCCCGTTCGTGACGACGATCCCGTCGCCTCTCTCCTCGGCTGATCTGGCGCGCCATGTTGCGAGCCACGCCGGCCAGCCAATTCCGCAGACCCTCACGGGGCACCTCCTCCCAAGCGAGCGCGGCGATGATCGTCGACTGAACGACGTCATCGGCCGTGTGGGGGTCCCGGACGAGTTGCCGCGCGAGGGAGCGCAACCAGCTGGTCTGCTCCAAGATCTCGGCGACGTCGTTCGGGTTCCCTTGCATGCTTCTTCCTTTCGGCTCCAGGGAGGAGTTGCCGCCGAGCGGCGGTCCGTTTCACCGTTCCGCTGGATTCTCGCAGATCCTGCGCGGAGACCGCCGCGGGTCGCGATGGCCACAGGAGCGGGGGCGGGGGGCGCGGAGCCCGCCCGTCGCCAGGAGCGGCCTCCGCGGCCGATTTCGGCGTCCAGGGGGCCCTGGACGGCCCACAGGGCGGATCGGGCCCGAAATCGCCCCCAGCACCTCCAGCGCGGGCCCCCGGGCCGGACTCCTCCCGTGGGCGGCCGGGCCGGCAGCGATCGCGACTTAAATCGCGAAGCCCCGGACTCCGAGGAGTTCAGGGCTTCGCACGCCGGATTCAGGGGGGAGGGGGAGGAGAGAGCAACCCGGCGCGGGCGAGCTCCCGAGGGAGCTCAGCATCACTTCGATACCCCCTTGATGGAGTGGAGACGTGGTCCGCATCACCGCTCCGGGGGCGAGGGAAGATAGACGGGTCAACTGGCCATGTAACCCATGCTTTCTTGGAATTGTCTTCTGCGTCGACTTCGTTACAGAGTCAGCGTCTCGGGCGGCTGTCCCACGGCGTGGCGGGGGGCTCGGCGGCGGAGTCCGTGACCGCTTCGATGAGGATCCGGCGCACCTCCCGGATGGTCCGTGGGTGGCTCTGGCAGGAGTGGCCCCCGGGCACGAGCACCTCGGAGTCGACGCCCTCGAGGTGGGCGCTGGTGTACTCGACCACGCCGTCGTTGGCCCCGGCCAGCTGCTCCGGGTCGTCGGGATCCGCGTCCCCGATCGGGATGATGGAGTGCAGCGCGTAGCGCTTGGACATCGGGATCGCTTCCAGCCGCTGGAGGAGCGGGCTACCCGGGGTCATCGAGTCGACCGAGGTCATGTCACCGATGGAGTTGCCCATTCCGTTCAGCCGGCCGAGGGTGACCACCTGCAGTCCGGCGTGCAGGAAGTCCTTCGGCAGCGACACGAACTCGGCGACCAGCTCGGAGTACCAGCGCTTGGTCTGGAAGCTCCCCCGGTGAGGGGTGGACAGGAAGACCGCGCTCGAGACGAAGTCGAGGGGCTCGAAGTCGAGGCAGCGCTCCAGGAGGGCGCGGTCCTCGTCCGTGAGGGGCAGGTCGTCGAGGTCCTCTCCGAGGACCTCCTCGAGCCAGCTCACCTCACCCCGCACCATCATCATGCGCACGAGCAGGCCTCCCTGGCTGTGCCCGATGAGGACCATGCGGCGCAGGGCGGTGTCCTTCCCCTCGGGGTCGAGGGCGGCGACGGTGTCGGTCAGGGCCTCGCGCAGACCGGCTGCCGAGTAGGCGACGGGCGGCCCGCTGGCGTACTGGAAGAACCAGCACTGCGTCGTGCGGCGCAGGGCCGGATCCCACTGGATCGTGTTGTAGAGGTCGGCCCAGTAGCCGGGGCTCGAGGCCGTCCCGTGGACGAAGACGACCGGAATCGCGCCGGGGCGATACGGCTCGGAGAGCAGCAGCCGCGACTCGTCCTCGGCCTCGGTGCCGTTGAAGAAGCCCGCGAACGCGAAGGCCCAGAGTTCGGCCCGGTCGAGCCAGTGGGCGAGCGCGACGCTGCGATCGCTGCGCAGCGGAACCCGGTGCTCGCCGAGCTCGAGGTAGCCGGGGCCGAAGCCCGAGTGCAGCTCCAGCTCCGCCCCGATCTCGTCGTCCCAGCCGGTGAGCTCCTCGTTGGAGAGGAGCGTGATCGTCGCCGGGAACTCGTCGAACAGCTGGTACGGCTGGTCGGTCTCGATGCCGACTCCCTTGGAGCCGCGCGCGGCCACGATCAGCGGCACGCCCACGCCGGCCTCGCGCAGCCGCACCCCGAGACCCCAAGGCTCGAAGCCGTCCACGGGCAGGAGCTCACGCTTCGCTTCCAGCCAGCCTGTGAGCTCTTCACCGTGCTCGACCTTCATGGTCCCGACGGGCAGCTCGTACTCCCCGGGCTCGATGACGAAGGTCGCGGCCGCGTCGGCGCAGCCCGCGCGCAGCAGCCCTCGGTTGTGGACGTCGATGGCCCATCGGAAGCGCCGATCGAACACGTTCAGCGGCTCCTTGAACTCCTGCAACAGGTAGCGCTCGGCGTAGAGCGATGCCGCGAGGAAGCTCGAGCGGTCCGAGGTCATCTTCCCGTGCAGGTAGCACAGCTCGGCGAGCGCGAAGACCGTCGGCCGACTCGGGGCGGCGACGGCGATCGGGTGCAGGGCACGCACCGTCGCGAGCGGATTCGACTCCGCCTCGTCGTCCAGCTCGAGCAGGCGCAGGGCCTCGCGCGTCGCCTCGCTCAAGAGGTAGCTGGAGAGCGCGGAGCGGCTGCGCTCGCGCTGGGCGGCGTCGAAGGTCGTGGGTTGCACCCCGACCTCGCGCGGCGCGATCGTGGCGCACGACGCGCCGATCACGGCGAGCGCGAGGACGATTCGATGTCCCAGAGGGCTGCGGAAGGCGGTCACGGTGTGCGAAGGGGCAGAGGCGAAGCGGCTATCATGGCGGATGGAGCGGCCCACCTGGCGCCGCAGCCGTCCCAATTCGACGAGACCCGTCCCGCTCGATGAAGCCCCTCAGCACGCTCCCGCTCGCTCTCGGAGCTCCCGTCGCAGGAGCCCTCGCCCTCGGCGCCCTTGTCCTGGGGGGCTGCTCCGCGTCCGTGGAGCCCGCCGCGCGCCCGGACGTCGTCCTGTTCGTCGTCGACACGCTGC
>CAYGST010000006.1:0-1883 GCA_964352415.1 uncultured Planctomycetaceae bacterium
ACCTTGAGCAAGGCGAGGCTGGCCATCGCGCCGACGGCAGCGACGATCCAGAAACGAACGACCACCGTCACCTCGTGCCACGGCGCCGCGCCGGCGGCGAACACGCCCCCGTGTCGCTCGAGGCCGTGGTGGACCGGCGCGCAGGTGAACAGGCGCCGGCCGCCCGTGCGGCGGAACCAGAAGGTCTGCAGCCAGGAGCTCCCCATGTTCGCGAAGAACACGAGCGCGATCAGCGGCAGGACGAGCTCCTGCTTGGAGACGACCGCCAACCAGGCGAGCAGCCCGCCGAGCGGCAGCGACCCCGAGTCGCCCATGAAGACCTTGGCCGGGTACGCGTTGTGCCAGAGGAAGCCGAGGCAGGCGCCGCACAGGGCACCTCCGACGACGGCCATCTCGGACGCAGCGGGAACGTGTGGCAAGAACAGGTACTGCGTCCAGTCCCAGCGCCCGCTGATGTAGCAGAAGATCGAGAGGGTCAGCCCCGAGATGATCATGCAGCCGGCCGCCAGCCCGTCCATTCCGTCCGAGATGTTCGCCGCGTTGGCCGTTCCAACCACGACGAACCACTCGAAGACGAGGAAGATCGCGACGCCGACGAGGGCCCAGGCCCCCAGCGGTACGACCGCGTTCTTCAAGAACGGCGGGTAGAGGTTGAGCAGCGTGTCGCGACCCGTGGACTGCGAGTAGTACGCCAGCGCAGCGAGTACGCCGAGTACCACCACCGAGAGGCCGATCATCTTGGCCTTGGGACTCAGCCCCTTGGAACGCGGGACCGTCAGCTTCTTGAAGTCGTCGAGGAAGCCGACCGCGCCCATGCCCGCGGTCAGAAGGACCGCCAGGATGACGTGCACATTGTCGAGCCGCCCCCAGAGGAGCACTGCGGCGAGCAGCGCGGCGATGAGGAAGCTCCCCCCCATCGTCGGCGTCCCGCGCTTGTCCACCTGGCCCGGCTTCAACGCGAGCGGCTTGAGGTCGGTCTTCGTGAGGTCCTCGTGGACCTTGTGACCGTTCAACCAGCGAATGACGATCTTGCCCCACCACAGTGCGAGGACGAAGGCCGTCAGCCCCGCCATCGCGACGCGGAACGTGATGTAGCCGAACAGCTGCAGCCCGAGGCCATCGTCGAAGATCCCGGGGATCACGGTTCGCCTCCGCCGGCCTTGCAGGTCCGCGGCTGAGCGTCGCTCCGGGACGCCTCGAAGCGCTGTTCGAGACGGGCGACGAGTCGCTCGAGTCCGACAGCGCGGCTCCCCTTGACCAGCACCAGGTCGCCTTCGGAGAGCAGCCCCGGCAGCTGAGCCAGCGCCTCGTCGAGTCCGTCGAAGTGCAGAATGCGACTCGCCTCGAGCCCACCTTCCAGCGCGCCCGCGGCGGTCGCGCGCGTCAGCTCTCCCACGAGGAACAGCGCGTCGATGCCGCTCTTGGCGGCGTACGCGCCGACCTCGTGATGCAGCTCTGCGGAGAGCCCGCCGAGCTCGAGCATGTCACCGAGCACGAGGATGCGCCGCGCGTGGCCGTGGATACCCGAGAGCACGCGCACGCTGGCCTTCGCCGACTCCGGGTTGGCGTTGTAGGTGTCATCTAGCAGCGTCAGTCCGCCCAGCGACTTCTTCTCGAGCCGCCGCCGCGTTCCAGAGAGCTCCGAGACGTAGGGCAACACCTCGTCGAGCTCGACCCCGAGTCCGCGGCAGGCCGCGAGGGCCGCCAGCAGGTTCTGGAGGTTGTGCAGTCCGAGCAGCGGTGTCGTCACCTCGCGCCCTTCGAGCTTGAAGGTCGTACCCGCCGCGTGGAACCAGACGTCGGTCGCGTCCAGGTCGCCATCGCCGTCTACGCTGAAGGTCAGGAGGCGCGCGTTCGTCAACTTCCTGATCTGAGGTGTGAAG
>CAYGST010000006.1:1893-19131 GCA_964352415.1 uncultured Planctomycetaceae bacterium
GTGTGAAGCGGCAGTCCGCGTTCAGGACCGCAAAGCCGTTCGCCGGCAGCGAGGCAATCAAGTCGCTCTTCTCGCGCGCGACGCCTTCGACCGTGCTCAGCCCCTCGAGGTGCGAGGCGCCGATGCTGATCAGCATCCCCCCGGTCGGGCGCGCCGTGCGACAGAGCGCTGCGATCTCACCGGGGTTGTTCGTCCCCATCTCGACCACCAGCACCTCGGTGTCCTCGTCGGCCAGGAACACGGTGTGGGGCACGCCGATGTCGTTGTTGAAGGAGCTCGGCGAGCCCGTCACGCGGCGGACCTTACCGAGCACCTCGACCAGGATGTTCTTCGTCGTCGTCTTGCCGCAGGAGCCCGTGATGCCCACGACGGGGATGTCGAGGCGGCCGCGGTACCAGGACGCGAGGTCACCCAGCGCGCGACGCGGAGCGGCGTGCGCGAGCACGGCGATGTTCGTGGGCAGGCTCTCGAGCAGCGGTGCGAGCGACGCAGCGTCGCCCTCGAGCAGCAGCGCGCCCGCGCCGCGCTCGACAGCTGCAGCGGCGAAGCGGTTGCCGTCGAAGTTCGGTCCCGAGAGCGCAAGGAAGAGCGCCTCGGCCGCGAGCGTGCGCGAGTCTGTGCTCACGCCGTGCAGCGGCGCGTCCGACTCCCCTCGCAGGAGCTCGGCGCCGGTCGCCGCCATGACGTCCGCGACGCTGCAGCGGATCACGCCCACTCCTCCGTCACGACCTGACGGTCGTCGAAGGGCTGAGCCCCGGCCGCGCCGACCTGGACCGCCTCGTGACCCTTGCCCGCGACGAGCACGACGTCGCACGGGCGCGCGGCGCGCAACGCGGCGCGGATCGCAGCCCGTCGATCGACGTGCGTGATGGTCTCCGTCCCCCGCGGTACGCCCGTGAGGATCTCCTCGAGGATCCGCTCCGGGTCCTCGCTGCGCGGATTGTCGCTCGTCACGAACAGGACATCTGCGAGCGCAGCGGCCGCAGCGCCCATCTGGGGGCGCTTGCCGGCGTCGCGATCACCGCCGCAGCCGAAGACGACCAGCAGGCGGGCGTCGCCGGCCGGCAGGGCCTCGCGCAGGGCGCCGAGCGCGCCGGTCAGCGCGTCCGGCGTGTGCGCGTAGTCGACGAGAACCGTCGGCGCGTTCGCGCCGAGCGGGACGCGCTCGAGGCGCCCCGGTGGAGAGGAGACGGATGCGAGTCCTGTAACGACAGCCCCAGGACTCGCACCCGACATGAGCACCGCGGCACTCGCGGCCAGCGCGTTCGAAACATTGAATCGGCCCGACAGTGGCAACCTTAGCCTGGCTAGTGAAATCCCCATCCCACTCAGGGTCAGTTGTAGGGAGTCGGTTCCGATTCTCAGTTCCGAAGCGCGCAGGTCCGCCTGCGACTCGGTGCTGTACGTGATGATCCTCGCTCCGCTCTTGCGCGCCGCAGCAGCCATGGTTTCGAACCAAGCATCGTCTTGGTTGAGAATGGCAACGGCGTCTTGTTGAAGCGTCGAGAACATGAGCGATTTGGCAGCCGCATAGTGCTGCATGTCACCGTGGTAATCCAGATGATCGCGCGACAGATTCGTGTAGACCGCGACGTCGATCTCGATTCCGGCAACGCGTTCTTGAACCAGCGCGTGCGAGCTGACCTCGAGCACTGCGCTGTCTCCTCCGTGCGCGCGGTGCAACGCGAGCAAGCGTTGCAGCTCTGGCGCGTCCGGAGTGGTGTGTGTTGAGGGGACGCGGCGTCCTCCGGCGAGGTGATGTCCCGTCGTACCGAGCACCGCGGGCTCGCGCCCGCAGACGCGCAGCAGCTCACCGATCAAGTGGGCTGTCGTCGTCTTGCCGTTCGTCCCGGTGACGCCGAACACCGTCAAGGCCTGCGACGGATCGCCTTCGACCCGCGCGGCCGCCCGGCCCGCGATCGCACGCGCAGCCGGATGGACCCAGACGGGCACCTCCCCGAGGGTCGCCTGCAGCTCGCTGGTCGGCGACTCCTCTAGCAGCACGGCGCTCGCCCCGGCCGACAGCGCCGAGAGGATGAACCGACGCCCGTCGGAGACCTCGCCGCGCAGGGCGACGAAGAGATCACCGGGCTGCACGCCCCGGCTGTCGAGCCGCACGCCGCGGATCTCCGGACCGGCCCCCGCGAGCTCGCAGCGACCCCCCAAGCTGTCGACGAGTTCGAGCAGCATCACCATCCCTCTCCGGCGGAGGCCTCGAGGACCTCCGCGTCGCGCCAGGGCTGAAAGCTGCCCTCAGGGGCCTCCTCGTAGCCATAACTCGGCTCCCAGGCGGCACGATCAGCCACAGGCTCACCGTGCGCCGTGATCCCGAGCGCCTCCTTGAGCACCGCGATCGCGGTGGGTCCGGCCACGTCGGAGCCGAACTTGAGCTTCGTGATGGGCTCCTCGACGACGATCAGCACCATCACCTCGCGCACCTCCCCCGGCACGCGGCCGACGAGGCAGATCGACGACGTGTAGCACGACCTCGAGTGGGGCTTCGGCTGCTGCTTGAGCGTCTTGAACGTGATGAAGCCGGGGTCCTGGCGCCCGAGGGGCAGCGCGGCGTTGTGTGCGTTGCGCTCCAGCTCCTGGTGCAGGCAGACCACCTCGTCTTCCTTCTCGGTCGTACCCGTCTTCGAGCGCAGCTCGATCGGCGTGCCGAGCTCGTCCTCGCGGGCGCGAATGTGACGCCCCGTTCCGGTCGCCGCGCCCTCCGCCATCATGGAGCGCACCGCCGCGCAGGTCTCCTCGCGGAACACGCGCTCTCCGCCCTCGAGCGCGAGCGGGTGGACCTCGCCGGCCCACTCGACGCCAGAGACGACGCGCAGCGGTCGGCGGATGCCTCCGCGCAACACCGTCGCGAGCGCCGCGGCGTGCTGCCACAGGTTCACCGTGAGCTCGTGACCGAAGCTGACCGAGGCGTGCGACCAGGCGCCCGTCCACGGCAACGTGGGGATGGCGCCCGCGCGCTCGACGCCCACGCCCGCGTAGACGACGTCCTGGTAGCCGAGCTGGAGCAGCTTGGCGTGGAAGAACTCGTCCGGGACCCGCATCCCGATCTGGACCATGACCGCGTTGACGGACTTCGACAGCGCCATCCACGCGGGGATGACTCCGGGCGGCGCGCCACGCGCCTCGTGGATCGTGCGGATCGAGTTCGGGATGCGGTAGTGACCGTCGTGGGTATCGAATTCCTCCTCGTACCCGACGACGCTCGCCTCGAGCGCAGTCGCCATCACGATGACCTTGAAGGTCGACCCCGGGCTGAACAGGTGCCAGGTCGGCAGGAACTCCGCGACCGGGTGGCTGGCGTCCCCCGCCACCGCGAGCACGTCTCCGGTGGCGACGTCGACCACGATCCCCTGCACGGCGGCGGCGCCGTGCTCCGCGCGCGCCGCGCAGAGCTCGGCGTGCAGGAACTCCTGCAGGTTGGCGTCGAGCGTCGAGATGACGGCGGGCGTGGCGTCCTCGGCGCTGTCCTCGTAGAAGTACCGCCGCGACGGCTGGTGCACCGGCACCGAGCGGCGGTAGCGGTAGCGCGCCTCCGCGGGCTGGACGAACTCGAATTCGGGGCGCGCCAGGACGCTTGCGGCCACGCCCTCGAGGCCGCTGTTGGGGTGCTTCGCGTCCAGGAGCTCACGCGCACGTCGGTCGCGCTCCACGACGGTTCCCCCCACCTTGTCCGCGCGCTGCTGCGCCTCCGGCTTGCCGATGAAGCGCCAGTTCCCGACGACCTCGTGCGCCGCCTCCGCGAGCACGCAGTTGTCGCGCGTCGGGTAGACGCGTTCGTGCTCGAACTCGATGGACATCTGGTGCGACTGGACGCCCTGCTCGTCGAGCAGCGCGATCAGGTCGACCACCGACTCCGCGGGCAGCCCTCGCACCGCGATCGCATCGGCGTCGGGCAGCAGCGCCTTCCAGATCCGCTCGCGACGCTTCTCCTGAGCCTCCCAGCTCAGGCGCTCCGCGTTGGGGTCGCGCGGCGCGATGGCCTGCGCGAGCCCGTCGGCCAGGCTGCGCGTCCACGTGAGCGGACTGATCGGTTCCTCGGCGTCCTCGCTGTGCGCGACGCGCGTGGCGCGGTCGAGCAGGTCGAGCGGCTTCCAGGCGAGCGTCCACGCGGGCCGCTCCCCTTCGCGCTCGAGCCACAGCAGCTCGTGGATGCCGCGCTCGTGCGCCCAGCGCTCGACGCGCGTCGCCGTCTCGTAGTCGAACTTCCAGCCCTTGGCGCGGACGCGCACGACGCCGGCCCGCGCTGAGGGGAAAAAGTTCTGCAGGAGCTGGTCGAGCGAGAGTTCACCGCGCAGGTGCGGGAGGATCTTCGCCGCCATGAAACGCGGCGTATGGGCCTGCCACATCGAGCGCGGCGAGAGGCGCAGGTCCATGCGCTGCACGGAGAGGGCCAGCAAGCGGCCCTCGCGGTCGACCAGGTTGAAGTCGGGCCGGGGCAGCGCCTCTTCACGCTCCGCGCCACGCGGTTGGTGGTGCTCCTCCTCCATCGCGAGCACCCACGCGCGCCCGCCGACCGTGACGAGCACGACGCAGATGAGCAGGTACGCCATCGCCGGGCGCAGCCCGGAGGCCGACTCGAGGTTGGGAGCGTTCATTCGCTGACGACTCCGTCACTCATGCTCGCGGGACGCTCGACCTCCCGGTCGAGCTCCGCCATGCGGAGGCGAATCTGGTAGCGCAGCGACTCGTTGCCCGCCTCGACCAGGTCGCACTTGCGCTTCTGCTCGTCGAGCTGCGCCGCGCGATCGTAGTTGTCCGACTGGGTGAAGGCCGTGGCCAGGCCGATCGCGCCGCAGAGGGTGCAGATCAGGAGCGAGAGCAGGGCGCGGATCATCGCGGCGCCCCCCCGTCGCCCTTGCGGACGCGGCGCGCGCCGCGCAGCCTCGCGCTGCGTGAACGGCGGTTCTGGCGCGTCTCCTCGTGGGTGGCGCTGACGGGCTTCTTGGACATCATCGCCCAGCGGCCGTCCTTCACGCCCTGCTGGAAGAAGCGCTTCACGACGCGGTCCTCGCCCGAGTGGAACGAGATCATCGCGAGCACGCCGCCTGCGTCGAGCCAGTGCTCGGCGGTCTGGAGCGCGGCGAGCAGCTCGTCGCCCTCCTCGTTGACGGCGCGGCGCAGCGCCTGAAAGGTCTTCGTTGCGGGGTGCGTCTTTCCGCCGCCCCCTACCGTGCGCGCGACGAGCTCGGCGAGCGCAGCCGTACGCAGGAACGGCGCGCGGCGGCGGGCGTCGATGATCGCTTTCGCAATCTTGCGCGAGCGCGTCTCGTCGCCCTCGTAGTAGAAGAGATCCGCGAGGTCGCCTTCGTCCCAGCGGTTGACGATATCGGCCGCGGTGCGCTCGCGGTCCGGATCCATGCGCATGTCGAGGGGGCCGTCGTCCGCGAACGAGAAGCCGCGCTCGGCGCGGTCCAGGTGCAGCGAGCAGACGCCGAGGTCGAACAGCACGCCCTGCAGCCGCCCGATGCGCTCCTTGCGCACGAGGCGACACAGCTCGGAGTGGCGCGCGCGACGCAGCCGGACGCGATCCCCAAAGCGCTCGAGTCGCTTCTGCGCGATGCCGAGCGCGGCCGGGTCTTGATCGGTGGCGAGGAGGCGCACCTTCGGGCAGGTCTCCAGGAGGAGCTCCGCGTGGCCACCCGCGCCGAGCGTTCCGTCGACGAACCAGCCCTCCAGCGTCAGCGGATCGCGGCCGTCGAGCAGCGCGTTCAGCACCTCTTCCGGCAGGACCGGGACGTGCACCGGCCCTCGCTCCTCGGGGGAGTCGTCACTCGACACGTTCAGCACCTCCGCGCGCTCCATCATCTCCTTCCCTCCACGACGCTCACGCGCCGCTGCCCCCCCGTTCGTCGTACTCGACCATCTCCTCGCCGTCGTCATCGAGCAGCGCCTCCATCTCGCGCCACTTCCTCAGCGGCCAGATCTCAACGCGATTCATGACGCCCGCGAGGACGACGATCGTCTTCCCCTCCGCGTTCTCCTCGAGCTCGATCAGCTTGCGCTGCTTCGGTCCGAGGAGGAGGCGACCCGAGGCGTCCAGGACGACACGCGCGGTGTCCTTGGTCATGCGCCTCTGCTTCAGCCGTTGCTCTCGGGTGGTGAAGGCTCGGGTGTCCAGGTTGCCGATCGAGGCGTAGTATCCGGACTCACCGAACAGGAAGAGGCAGCCGTCCTCTCCCCGCGTCACCATCACCACGAGGTTCCCCTCCTCGTCCCGCTCGAGCTGATCCTGGATCCGCTTGGGGACGAAGACGCGGAACTTCTTGTCGAGCGGATGCTCCGAAGCTTCATAGAACACGCGTGACCCCCTGCCCCTTGCGGGTCGACACGGTCTCACCGCGGCCCTCTCGGACCGTCCTCGCGGCTTGACCTGCACGCGCGCTCCACCTTGCTCCACTCAGCCCCACACAGGCATTCTTGAGTGCCACCCTCCTTCCAGCAACGGCGGAGCGCTGCATTCCCGCCGAGTCGGTGATGGAGGCGTGCAAGGGGCGTGAAGACGTCACGCAGGCACCACTAGATGTAGTGGCTTGAAGGCCTCGCGCCGGGTCGCAACGCTAGATCTGGACGACTTGGGGAGAGCAAAAAACCTCCTCCCCCGAGCCCCAGAAGCGGGAATGGCCAGGATCTAGGCCTGGAATCCGCGAGGGCGTCGCCCAGCCCGCCAACGGGACCCAGCCCCACCGCGGCATCACCGATGAACGGCGGCGACTCACGAGCGGCCGCAGCGCCCGCACGATCGGGAGCGCCAGGGGCGCGCCGAGGCGCCGGAGCCGCGGTCCGATCCCCCGCCGAAGCGGGCGTTTCGCGCCAGCGCTAGGTCGCCGTCGTCCGCTCGGCTTCTGCGGCGCTCGCGTCCAGCCCCGCGTCCGCAGCCGGATCGGCGTCCGCGCCACCCTTGCGTGACTCCGCCGCCCCGTCGATCCCGTCCACCACCGCGGTCAGCTCGTCCGCGAGGGACGGCTCGGCGTCGTCGAGCGAGGACTCGTCGAGCGAGGACTCGTCCTCCTGCGGGCTCTCCACCTCGCCCTCCTCGCGGGCGGACTCACCTCCCGGCAGCTCGTCCCCCGCCAGCGGGCCGGCGCCGTCCAGCACCTCCTGCAAGCGCGAGCGCAGCTCTTCCAGCCGCTCGGTCGTGAAGTCGAACACGTGCACGGCGAGCTCCTCCTGTCGCCGCGGGCGGCGCAGGATCAGGCGCTCGCCCTCCTTGCCCCGCAGGACGCGGATCAGCTTCAGCTTGCGCTTGCGCATCAGCAAGAGGCACAGGAGGTAGCGCAGCTCGCGCAGGCTCCCCTCCTCGCGGCTGCCGAGCTCCATGAAGAGCCGCTCCAGCGAACCGAGGTCCAGCTGCACGGTCTTGGAGCGCGTCGGGTGGTGACGCGTGAACCACCAGAAGAGGTAGGACTCCGGGTCGCCCGCCTTCCAGCAGGCTTCGCACAGGTCCTCGCGCAGGAGGTCGTCCTCCTCATCGATGCGCAGGAGCGAAGCGAGTCGCTGGCCGTCCTCGAAGGCGGCCTCGCAGCGCGAGCACTCGCCGTGACGGCGGCGGATCTTCCAGTCGGCCATGGAGTCGGAGTCTACGGAAGCAAGGGCCCGAACCGCCCCCTCAGGGCCGGTTTTCGCGCCACCAGGCGTCCCACTCCCTCGAGCTGTCCGGGCCGCGGGCGCCCGTGATCGAGACGAGCGCCGCCTGGGCGGCGCGCACGGTGGCCAGGTCCGTCGCGGTCTCCTCGAGGCGCCGATAGAGCCGCACGAGCGAGGGCACCGCGCGCACGTCGCGCGAGCGGCGCAGCGCCTCGCAGGCCGCCTGCAGCACGGCGAGATCCTCGTCCTCCAGCGCCTGCACCAGCACGGGCCGAGCGAGGTCGAGCCGTCCGATCGCAACGCTGCGCTCCCCCGCCGAGAGCGCGACCTGCGCGCGCACGAACCAGTCCGGGTCGCGCATCGCATGGTTCAGGAGCCGCCAGACCTCCTCCTCCTCGTCTCCGGCGTGCGGCAGCTTGCCGAGCCACTCGGCCGCTCGCCGGCGATGTTCGGGCTTCTCGCTCTCGAGCCGCTGCGCCAGCGGCAGCGTCCAGCGCGCCTCGTCGATGTCGTCGAGCACGTCCCCCGCCAGGAAGGCGACGACGCCGTCCCCGACCATCAGGAGCTCGATCAGCACCGGACCCGAGGCATCCGAGAGATGAATCAGTTCGCGCCGCGAGCGCTCGAACGGGCCCGGCATCTGCTGCGCCGTGGTCAGCGCCGAGTAGTCGTAGTGGCGCACGAGCACGCGCAGCAGGTTGTCGACGAAGAAGTCCTGGAAGGCGGGGTCGTCCTCGATCTTCGCGCGCCACTCGGGCCAGTCGCCGGTCTCGTCGTACCACGCGCGCCAGGCCGTCGCGTAGTCCGGCGGCAGCTCGGCGACTGGCCGGATGCGCCCCGTCGGCTCCTTCTCGGCGCTCCCGCAACCGAATCCGAGCGGGAGGACGAGGGCGGCGAGCACGAGGCGTGCGGCGAGCGAGGTGTTCATGGGCGGGGCGCGTCGGGGGCATCGAGGCCGAGCGTCTCGGGGTCCTGCTCGGCGCAGCGGCGGTCCCACTCCTGTTCGGCGAAGTCGGTCATGCGCTCGGCGTACCACTCTCGCGCGGGTGGGTTTCCCGGCGCTCCTGCGGAGCGCGCGCGTTCGTAGGCGGCGAGGTGCCCGGCGAGCACGGCGCCGGGTTCGGTGGGCGCAGGGACGGCGGCGCGCAGCGCGCCTAGCCAGGCAGCGTCGCGCTGCAGGCGCTCGACCGCGGCACGCAGCGCGTCAGCGTCGCCGATCGCGTAGAGCGCCGCGCCGCGCTCCTCGCCACCGCGCTCCGCGAACGCGCCCGCGTCCGGCAGCAGCGCCGGCAAGCCGAGCGCGCGCGCCTCGTCGAGCACGAGTCCGAAGCTCTCGGGCGCGCGCGAGGCGCTCACGAAGGCGTGGACGTCGCTCACGTCGAGGCTTCCGAGCTCGGCTGCGTCGTAGAGCCCGCTCCAGGTCGCGCGAACGCCCGGATGCTCCAACTGCAGGCGAGCGAAGAGCCCCGCTTCGCGCTCGGGACCCGCGAGTCGCAGCTCGACGTCCGCGAGGCCGTCGAGCGCCTGGAACAGGAGCTCGGTGCCCTTCAGCTTCGAGAGCTCGCCCCAGGCTCCGAGCACGAGCGCCCGCCCCGCTCGAGACGCGCGCGCCACTCGCGGCGCCGGGGGAGGGGCGGGCGCGGCAGGCGGACAGACGTCGAACTCGAACGCCGCCCCGCCCAGGTGTCGCAGCTGGCGCTCGGCGTGCGTCCGCGTCGGCGCGAGCACGACGCGCGCGAGGGACAGCTCGCGCGTGAGGTCCTGGGCGCGCTCGGCGAGCTGCACGAAGGCGGCCTCCATCGGCACCCACGGCGTGCGCGGCGCGACGCGACCGGCGCACGGCACGCAGGCCAGCGGTCCGTGGTCTTTCGTGCAGACCGTTCCGCCCGCAGGCTCGACGCGGAACACGAGGGGGCAGCTGACGAAGGAGTCGTTCAGCGAGACGATGGCGGGGAATCCCTCCTGCGCCGCGATCTGAACGAGGTCGCGCGACAGCCGCAGCCAGTGCAAGACGTGCACGACCGCGGGGCGCTCGCGCTGCAGCAGCTCGCGCCAGGCCGCCGCGATGGCAGCGCTCTTCGACTTGTGCCAGTGATCGAAGTGCAGGTCCGGCCGCGTGAGCCGAACGACTCGGACGCCCGCCGCCGTGGTCTCCTCGCGCCGCGCGACCTCGCCCGCGAGCGGCTGCAACCACGAGCCCGCGACGACGACCACCTCGTGGCCCGCGCCGGCGAGGAGCTCCGCCAGCGCCGCGGCCCCGCGCTCGGTCCCGCCCACGCCTTCGGGCGGAAAGCCGTGCACGGCGAGGACGAGCTTCACGCGCGCGACTCCGTCAGCTCGCGGTAGACCTGTTCGACGGCGTCGAGCTGGTCGTCCACCGAGGGCAGCGCGACCGGCAACCGGTACAGCCCGTCGAGTCGCTCGGGCGCGCGGATCAGATCGCCGAGGAGTCCGGACAGCGCAGCCGCGTCGCCGAGCGGGAAGCGGAAGCCCGAGACACCCGGCTCGACCAGCTCGGCCATGCCGCCGAGGTCGCTGACCGCGAGCGGCGTGCGCGCGGCGAGGGCCTCGAGGATCACGAGCGGCTGGTTCTCGAACCACAGGCTCGGGACGATCAGGAGATCGAGGCGCCGCAGCGCGTCCGCGACGCCGGCGCGATCGAGCGGGCCGCCGAGGGTCGCGCCCGAGCAGGCCGCCAGCTCGCGCAGCGTCTCGCGATAGCCGAGGTCCGTCGGCTCGGGTCCGTGCAGGGCGAGACTTGCGCGCTCGCGCAGGTCGTCCGGCAAGGCGCCGTAGGCCTCGAGCAGGAGATGCGGCCCCTTGACCGGGATCAGGCTCCCGAGGAAGCCGAGGCGCAGCTCGGCCCCGCGCGGCGCGCGCTCGCCACCGGCGAAGCGCGCGAGATCGGTGCCGGTGCGCAGGTGCTGGACCTTCGCGGCCGGCAGGCCCCAGCGCACGAGCTCGTCGCGCAGGAACGCGCTCGGCGAGAGGAAGCGATCGACCGCGGCGGGCAAGCGCTCGCGCAGGGCGCGGCCGCGCGCCTCGACCTCCTCGATGGGCAAGGGCGGCACCTCCCCCGCCGGCTCCTTGCTGCGCAGCCAGTCGCCGACGCGGCGCGCGGGCGCGGCGAGATCGACGCCGCTGATCCCGCGCAGCTTCGCGAGCCAGCGACCGGCCGTCTGCTCCAGCGCGGAGTTGCGGTAGCGCAGGGAACCGAGGCACTCCGCGCAGCGCGACTCATCGATCTCCCGGCAGAGCGAGGTGTCCGCGTGCACGCGCTGGCCGAAGCGCGCGCACTGCAGCCAGTAGTCGTGCAGGGTGAACGCGACGGGCAACCCCCTGCGCTTCGCGACCTCCGGCAGACCGGTGGAGAGGTTCAGGAGGTGCTGAACGTGCACGAGGTCCGGAGCGAACTCCTCGAGGACGGCGTCGAAGGCCGCCTCCGCCGCCGGGAGCTCCCAGGTCTCGCGAAAGCCCGCGTACTCGAGGTTGTTGACGAACTCGAAGACCGGCACGCCCTCGTGGACGCGACGCGACGCGGAGAGGTGCGCGCGCGAGACGTCCTTCTCCGAGGTGAACACGGCGACCTCGTGACCGCGCGCCGTGAGGCCGCGCGCGAGCTGGGCCGTGTACTGCTCGGTTCCTGCCGTGTGCCCGGGCGGGTAGAGGTGGGTGACGAGGAGGACCTTCACGCCGCCGCAGGATACGCCTCGTCGTGGAGTCCGGCCAAGCGTGGTGCGCCGTCTTCCCGGCGCGAAGGGCTCGGACGAACCGGGGCCCGCGCCGAGGCGCGGGCCGCCGTCACCGCTAGAGCACCGTCCAGAGGTTCAGCGAGTCCTCTGCGTGGATCAGGTGATCCAGCCAGAGGTTCGAGATCTTCTCCTGCACGGAGTTGGCCCGCAGCCGCTGCATCAGGTTGTCGAAGTCGACCGCATCGAGCGGCTGGTCCTGGTTGAAGCAGGAGAAGACCGGCTTGGCCTCCTCCCCCGTCACCGGGTCCACTTGCTTGCAGAGGCACTGCGCGCAGATCTCCTTCATCATGCACTGCATCGGCGAGTTGATCGAACCGATCGCGACGTGCTGCTCCTTCAGGTGCGGCTGGAGGACGCCGTGGCGAGCCTGGCGCACCGCGTTCATCATGCGGTCGGAGCCGATGACCACGATGCGGTCGCACTCGTCGAGCGGGATCTTGACGTCGCCGAACTCCCCGCCCGCGTAGGCCTGCATCGCCTGCACGACGTTGCCGCGGAAGTGGCGGTCGAACGGACGCTTCGCGTTCGTCTCGATCTCGTCGCCGGCGTCCGTCGACCAGATCACGACGTCGGCTGCGGCCTCGAGGTCCTCGCGCTTGAAGATGTCCTCGCCGCGCTTGAAGGCCGCGAAGTAGATCACCTCGTTGCCTGCGGCGCGCATCGCGCGGCCGATCGAGAACAGCACCGCGTTGCCGAGGCCGCCGCCGGCCAGGATCACCTTCTCGCCCTGCTCGATCTCGGTGGGCGCACCGGTCGGCCCCATCAGGACGACCGGCTCCCCGGGCTGCAGCAGCGCACAGAGCCGCGAGGAGACGCCCATCTCGAGCACGATCATGCCGATCAGCCCGCGCTCGGTGTCGGTCCAGGCGCCGGTCAACGCGATGCCCTCGAGCGCGAGCCGCGTGCCGTCGACGACGGGCGCGTGCGTCTCGAAGTTCTGCAGCCGGTAGAACTGCCCGGGATTGAAGCCGCGCGCGGCGGCGGGCGCGTGCACGACGACCTCGGTGATCGTCGGCGTCAGGCGATTGACCTCGTGCACGTGAGCGTCGAAGTCGAAGTGCAGATGGCTCGCGAGCTTGCGCCAGGAGTCCTTGCGGACCGCGAGCGCCTCGGGGCCGTTGTCGAGGCCGGCCAGCTCGTCCGCGAACAGCTCGACGACCTTCGGATAGCCGTCGCGCGCGGAGGCCATCGCCTTCACGACGTTGCCCGCGTAGGCCGGGTGGTTGTCGCCGTAGACGCTGATCGTGCGCTCGCCGTCGTGGTACGAGGTGAAGAAGCCGGCGCCGGACTCGTCGCGGCCGCGCGGGATCGCTGCGAGCCCCTGCTCCTCCTTGCGGTGCACCTCGAAGAACCAGGCCCACTGGTCGAGGTCGAAGGTCCCCGGGTGCTCCTTCTCGTAAGTGATGTTCGGGCTCGTGCCCGCCGCGACCAGCACGGTGCGCGCGTCGAGCTCGACTTGCTCGCCGGTCCCGCGCCACTTGCCCTCGTCGTTCAGGTGCTGGCGCTCGAAGATCATGCCCTCGACCGCGCCGTACTTGTCGAGCTTGGCCTCGAGCGGCGACATGTGCTCGATGAAGGTGATGCCCTCCTCGAGCGCCTTGATGACCTCCTCGTGGTTGAGGCGGTAGGCGGGCGAATCCGCCAGCGCCTTGCGGTAGACCAGCTTCACGCCGCCCCAGCCCTCGACGAGGCCGACGAGGTTCGGCGCCTCGCCCTCCCGCAGCGCGCGCGAGCGCTCCTCCGCGACGGCCCGGCCGTGACCGACGAACTCGTCGAGCACGCCCTGCTCCTCGTCGCTGAAGAACCCGCGCACCGTGTCTTCGCCGAAGTCCTGGCAGAGCTGGTCGTAGCGCCCCGCGAGCTTCTCGACCTGGATCGGGTAGTAGGCGAGCGCCTCGGTCGCGGTGTCGATGCCCGTCAGGCCGCCGCCGATCACGATCGCGGGCAGTCGCAGCTGCAGGTTCGCCATCGCGTCCTTCTTGAACGCGCCGGTGAGCTGCAGCGCCATGAGGAAGTCCGACGCCTTGCGAATCCCCCGTGAGAGGTTGTTCTTCATCGAGACCACCGTCGGCTTGCCGGCCCCGGTCGCGATTGCGATGTGGTCGAAGCCCACCTTCCAGGCGTCCTGAATCTCCAGCGTGCCGCCGAAGCGCGTCCCGCCGAAGAGGTCGAAGTGCTCGCGGCGCATCAGCGAGAGGTACGGCAGGCTCAGGAAGTTCTTGTCCCAGCGCACAGTGATGCCGTACTCGGAGACGCCCCCGAAGCCGAGCAGCGTGCGCTCCTCGAGGTCGTCGGTGATCTCACCGTAGGACTCGAGCGGCTCGGGCAACGACTCGCCTTCGCCGACGCCCCCACCCGCGCCGATCTTGCCGGTCCAGGCGACGGGCAGCGGCTCGACCTTGAGGCCGTCGACGCCGACGACGCCGAAGCCCTCCTGCGCGAGGTAGTGCGCGAGCGTGTAGCCCGCGGGGCCCAGTCCTGCGACGAGCACGTCCTTGCCGTTGTACGGCAGGGCGAACGGGCGCCGCGTGTTGAGCGGGTTGAAGCGCGTCAGCAACAGGTAGAGCTCCGGGCCGAACGGCAGCTCGAGCGTATCGACGAGGACGCGCGTCTCGATCTGCGGGATGTTGACGGGCTCCTGCTTCTGGAAGATGCACGACTTCATGCAGTCGTTGCAGATCCGGTGCCCGGTGCCCGGGCACATCGGGTTCTCGATCATCACCATCGCGAGCGCGCCGATGACGTCTCCCTCCGCGTAGAGCGCGTGCATCTCGGAGATACGCTCGTCGAGCGGACAGCCGCCGAGCTCGATGCCGAGCGGGTTCTTCTGCAGCTTGGCGCTCTTCTTCTCGAGCAGGCCAGTCGCGCAGGAGTCCTTCTCGCGCTCGTGGCAGAACAGGCACTGGTCGACCTCGGCGAGCACCTCGGCGGTCGTCGCGCGATCGTCGGTCAGGTGGAAGCCGTCGCGGCGCCGGCGCGTGTCGCGCGGCCCTTCGAGGGCTTCGGGCAACGCGGGATCGGGGCGGTCGAACTCGACCAGGCCGTCCGCGAAGTCGACCTTCTCGAGCTCGCGCAGGAAGAGCCACTCCTTCACGCCCTGCTCGCCGGCGTCCATCCTCAGCCGCAGGTCGAGACCGAGCAGCGTCAGCGCCTGGTCGACGGTGACGTCGCCACCCTCCAGCGCGGGCTCGTCGGACGGCCGCTCCAGCAACCGCAGGACCTGTCCCGCGAAGCGCTCCTCATCGCAGGCGTCGAGTCCCTCGACACCAGGCAGCGAGACGAACAGCGTCGCCGCGCGCGCGTGCACGTCCGCCGCGTCGGCGCCGTCCGTCTTCGCCTTCTTGACGCGCTTCTTCACGAACGGGCCCGCCAGTTCGAAGACGCGCTGTCGCAGGAGCAGAGCCGAGCGCCGCTCGCCCTGCGCCTCCTCGATCCGAAAGAGCTGCGCGAGGAAGCCCGAGAGGTGCCGCGCGACGTCGATCAGGAGCTGCGATTCGTCCGGCTTCGAGAGCTCGAGCTCGCCCGCGCCGAAGCGGCTCCAGCGCCCGGCGAGGTCCGCGTCCGCGCCCGCGAGCGCTTCGAGGAAGCGCGTGTGCAGGTCGCCGAGTCGCGTGGCCTGGTGCAGATCGGCGAAGCCGAATCCGTCGATGCCGAGGGTCAGGGAGTCGGGCGAAGGGCCCGAGTTGGGACGCTGGGTGGAGACGTCGGAGCTCATGTGCGAAGTGTGAGGGAGCGCGTGCGATACGGCGCCCCGCGGAGGGCGCCAGCGACCAAGGTATCGAGCCCGACGCGTGTGTCGTACCCCCCAGCCCGAATCCTCGCGCGCACGCAGTCGCAGCTCACTCTCGGCGCGTCAGACCTCGTCGAGGCGAATCGCGCGCCCGCCGCTGCAAGAGCTCAGGCGACGCGTCGCGCAAGCGCCCACCACGCCCGCAGGAGCGCGTCGACGCCGCCCAGCAGCGTGCGCTTCGCCTCGGAGGCGATCACCGCTGGTGTCAGGGTCAGCGGTCCGCCGACCAGCAGCGCGCCGTCGCGGACGCGACGCGCGGCCTGCACGCGGCGTCGATCGGCGCCGAGCCTGGCGATCATCCCGAGCGCCGCGAACTTCCCGCGCAGCCAGGCGAGCGGGTGGCCGCTCGCGAGCGCGAACGCGAACCCGAACGCCTCGTAGAGCGCGAGCCCGGGGAGGCTCACGAAGAGCGTCCAGAGCGCGTGGTTCTTCGCGAGATACACCCAGCGATTGCGCGAGTGCAGGAAGACGCGCCGCTCGGGATACAGCGGCCCGTCCCGAAAGCTGATGCCAGGCGTCCCCGCGCGATGGCGCACGACGGCGTCCTCGACGCTGACGATGCGCTCCCCCGCCGAGCGCAGGCGGTAGGACAGGTCGGAGTCCTCGAAGAGGATGAAGTAGCGCTCGTCGTAGCCGCCGAGCTCGAGCATCCGCTCGCGGTCGATCAGGAGGCACATCGAGATCGCGCAGTCGACCTCGACCAGCCCTTCCCCCTCGGCCTCGGCGAGCGGCGCGTAGAAGTTGCGCAGCCGGATCAGCCCGAGGTAGGAGAGCGCGCCGCCGTCGTAGTGCACACGTTCGGGCTCGGCATCGAAGACGCTGCGGGGCTGGACGACGCAGGCGCCGGTCGCCTCGCGCGCGGCGAAGAGCTTCTCGAGCGTGTCCGGCGCGAGAATCGCGTCGTTGTCGAGCGCGAGCACCAGCTCGGTGCGCGCCTCGCGCATCCCGACGTTGCGGGCCAGACACGGCCCACCGTTCGTCCCCGTCTCGACCACGCGCACCTCGGGGAAGTCGCGCGCGACGAGCGCCAGGCCACCATCTGTCGAGGCGTTGTCGACGAGCAGCGTCTCGGCGACGTCTCCACGCAGCTCACGCAGCGCCGCGAGGCAGGCGGGCAGGTGCTCCTCGCCGTTGTAGTTGCAGACGACGACGGTGACCTTCATCGCGGGTGCGTCAGTCGAGCGGCAGCTCGAAGTCCTCGGCCGCGACGGGCTCACGGTTCGCGAGGCAGTACGGCAGGTTCCACAGGATCGATCCGGCGGCGCGCGCCACGATCCACAGCGCCCCCGGTGTCTCCTTCAGCGAGCTGCCGATCCCGATCGTGCCCACGGCGTCCGTCACCTCGCCGGCCGCCTCCTTCGACTCGCCGCGCAGGACGACCTTCGACAGGACGAGCCACGGCATCCGCAGAAGATCCTCGAGCGGCGCGTACTTGATCATCGTCAGCCACGCGTTGCGCGCGTGGTAGAAGAGGCTGCGCGGCCCGGGCTTGATGCCGAACGGCGTCCGGTGGAACACCTCGACGCCGGGGAACTGCAGCACGCGGTAGCCGCGATTCAAGAGGCGACAGGTCAGGTCGCGCTCGTTGCCGTAGATGAACAGGCGCTCGTCGTAGTAGCCCGCCTCGCGCAGGGCAGCGGTCCGCGCGAGCGAGGCGCAACCGCGGAACGTCGACATGTAGCGCTCCGTGTTGACCGCCTCGGAGTTGCGGTGACTCTCCGGCATCCCGGGCTCGACGACCTTGGTCGAGACGATCGCCGTCGTCGGCGGCTCCTCCATCATCCGCCGCGTCGCCTTCTCGAGCCACTCGGGCGGCATCACGATGTCCTCGACGAGGATCGCGGTCAGCGGAGACCGGCTGGAGGCGAAGCCGACGTTGAACGTCTCACACGCCCCGTAGTTCGAGTGCGGCATGACGACCAGCTCGACCTGCGGGAACTCGGCGCGGATCATCTCCTGGGTCCCGTCGCTCGAGGCGTTGTCGACGACGATCACGGCCTCGAAGGGCAGCGTCTGGCGGAAGATCGCCGCGAGGTTCGCGCGCACGTCGTCGCGCTTGTTGAACGAGGTCAGGACAGCGCTCGTGCGCGCGAACCT
>CAYGST010000006.1:19141-27702 GCA_964352415.1 uncultured Planctomycetaceae bacterium
GGCGTGATGAGCTCGGCCACGTGCGCGGTGTGAGAGAGCAGGGCGTGCGAGCGCAGCTCGGCGAAGCCCTCGACCGCCTGGACCTCCGGCAAGTCCACGTCGATCGTCGCTCCCCGGTCGCGGGCCTCCACCTTCTCGGTCAGGCTCCCGCCGGCGCTCTGTGAAGCGTGCGCCATCAGGGCACGCGACTTGGCGGCGGCCCGGGTCGAGATATCGAACAGCACGTCGCGCGGACCGCTCGCGTTCACGCTCCAGAGCAGCGCGCGCGCGTCCGGCAGCTCGCGCACGGCGCTAGCCAGCGCCGCGATGGCGGCGCGGTGGTCCGCGTGGTGCTCGAAGGGCGACGGCGCGTAGATCAGCGCGGGCGCGAAGTCCTCGAGCTCGTTCCGCAAGCGCTCCTCGAGCTCCTTGGCCTCGGCCAGCCCCCCGTCAGGGAAGCGCAGGAAGCGCGCGTCCTCGACGCCGAGCAGCCGCAGGCCGGCGAGGCACTCGCCTTCGCGCAGCTTGGCCTGCACCGGATCCGCGTCCTTGGTCAGCACCAGCACGCGCACGTCGTCGCCGCGCTCCGCGTGGAACGCGAGCATGCCGCCGCAGCCGATGACCTCGTCGTCGGGGTGGGGCGCGATGCAGAGCACGCGCCGCTCGAGACCGTCAGGGCTCGCGAGCTTCGGGAAGGAGTGGTTCACGGGCCGGGGACCGGGTCGTTCTGCAGCGCTTCGGAGTAGATGCGGAGCTGCTGCTCCACGGCGCTCTCCACGGTTCGCGGCGAGGCCGGCACGAGAGCGCGCGCATCCTGCAGTCTCTGTGGTTCCTCGACAAGGCGCTGGAGCTCGCGCATCCAGGCCCCGGGGTCCTCCGCGGGCAGGACTCCGCCGGGCAGCGCGCCGCGCCCCGCTGCGTCGGTCAGCACTTCGGACAGCGCGCCGCGATCGGAGACCCACACGGGCAGCCCGAGCGCGAGCGCCTCCTCCACCACCAAGCCGTAGCTCTCCTCGGCGCGCGAGGGGAACGCGGCGAGGTCCGCCTGGGCGGCGCGCTGCGCGAGCCGCGCGGCGTCGTACCGTCCCTCGAGCTCGAGGGGCAGCGCGCCGGCTGCGGCGTGCAGCTCGGCGTCGACGCCGGGCTCGACCTCCGCGCCGAGCAGCAGCAGCCGCGCGCTGCCCTCGGGCAACGCCGCCAGGGCGCGGACGAGGTCCAGCGTCCCCTTGGCGCGTGCGCGGTTTCCGAACGAGATCACCGTCAGCGGCTCGCCACTCCGGCGCGTCGATTCGACGGGCGCGAGCTCCTGGCAGAGCCCGTGCGGCACGACCTCCCAGCCGTCGCTGCCGAGCTCCATCCAGGCGCCGAGCGAGTCGCGCAGCGAGCGGCTGGGCACCACGACGCGCGTCGCGGCTTCGATCTCGGCGCGAAAGCTCGACCAGCGCGCGCCCACCGCCTCCTCGAGGTCGTGGGCGCTCGCGTCGCCGACGAGCGGCACGAGGCAACGCGCACAGTCGGACGTCGGTCGCGAGCTCGGGCAGGCGCAGCCCTCCTCGGGTACGCGGAAGTGCCGCGGACAGCTCGCGAAGGCGTCGTGCAGGCTGAGCACGACCGGGACGCGCCGCCGCAAGCGCCGCACGAGGTCGCCCGAGAGCCCCGCCCAGTGGTGGACGTGCACGAGGTCGTAGCCCACGGTCGCCTCGTCGACGATGCGCGCGAGGCGCGCGAACTGCCAGTGCGCTCGACTCGACTCGACGCGCGTCTTCGCGATGCGCAGCACCGCGAGGCCGTCCTCAGTCTGGACGGACTGGCGGAACCCGTGGCGCTTGTCCTGGCTCCCGCAGACCACGAGCACCTCGTGGCCGCGCTCCTGCAGCGCGCGCGCCTGCGCCTGGACGACGCGCTCCGTGCCGCCGACGAACTCCGGCGGGAAGGCGCCGGTCACGAGTGCGATCTTCACGCTGCTGCCCCCAGGCGCGCGAAGCCCTCGAGCAGCCCGGCGCCCCACCGCGAAGCGAGCGTCGTCATCCGGCCCTCGAGGTCCGTGTAGGCGAGCTGGGACTCGTGGGCGCGCAGCGCGGCGACCTTGTCCGCCCAGACGCTGGAGACGTCGACGAGTTGCACGGGCGCGAGGTGCGACCAGACCTCGAAGCCCCAGACTTCGCCGGTGAAGGCGTGTCGCTGCGCAAGGCGCTCGACCGCGCGCGCGACCGTGCGATGGTCGACGTGGTCGTCCTCGGCCCATGGCGCGAGGATCACGTCGGGCTCGAACTCGGCCACGAGCTCGGCGAGCCGCGCAGCGCCCGCGTCCAGCTCCGCGTCCGACGCGAGGTGCCCCTCGGGCAGTCCCCAGAACGTGTAGCGCTCGACGCCGAGGTGCGCGCCGGCGCGCACGGCCTCGCGCTGGCGTCGCGCGGGATAGTCGGCGTCCGTGAAGCGTCGCTCTGGATCGCCGAGCGCCCCGTCGAACACGACGACGACCTGGATCAGCGCCCCGCGCGCCGCGGCGAGCGCGAGCGTTCCCCCACAGCCGACGACCTCGTCATCCGGGTGCGGCGCGACCACGAGGATTCGCTCGGCGTCGATCAACCGACCCGCTCCCCCGGTCGCAGGCTCGCGCGCTCCGCGTTCCGGCGCGCTTCGATCAGCTCCATCCCGGTGGGATCGAGCGGCCACGAGCGCGCGGCGCTCTGCTTGTCGAAGCGCCAGGCCCCGAAGAGCGCGCCGCTGCGCGGATCGACGACGCGCGCGAAGTAGTTGCCGGGGAAGAGCCAGGCCCAGGTGCGCGCGGGCAGGCGATAGGTCTCCGCGCCGGACAGCACGACGCCCGCGACCAGGCCGAAGTACGGCGTCAGCGACAGCTCGAGCACGAGCGAGCGCGGCGGCGCCCCCTCCTCGCCCTCGCCTGCGAGCACGAACTCCGGGCTCTCGGCCCTTTCGCCGAGGTCCTCGAACGCGTGCAGCGCGCGCGCGGGCCTCCCCTGCGCCCAGCGCGCGACGAGCCCGCGCAGGCCGCGCAGGAGGTGGCACAGCGGCCCGTAGTAGTGCGTCGCGAGGAACAGCAGGCGACCGTGCTCGTGGCGGCGCGCGACCTCCCCCTCGAAGTCGGGGCCGGCGCAGCGCGACCAGTGGTGCAGCACCTCGGCCTCGGGACAGAGCTCGAGCGCGAGACCGCGCCGCGCCAGACGCGCACAGAGGTCCGCGTCCTCGAAGTAGAGCGGATAGCGCCCGTCCATCGGCTCGCCGAGCGCCTCGACGACCTCGCGCCGCAGGAACAGGCAGGCGCCCGAGAGCATCTTCGTCGATTGCGGCTCGCTCGTCGTCCACCAGGTGTGGGCGCGCCGCGAGAGGCGCGCGGCGCGGCGTCGCGCGAAGGCGGGCAGGTGCGCCGCGAGCGCTTCGGAGAGCGCAGCGCGCGGCGTCGGCAGCTCGTTGGGCGGCAGCTGGATCTGACGCTCCTCGTCGAGGTGGAGGCGCGGTCCGATCGCGCCGACGCGCGGGTCCTCGAGCGCGTCCAGCAGGGGCGCGAGCGAGCCCGGCAGAAAGTAGAGGTCGGGGTTGAGCAGCGCGACCGCGTCGCCGGGCGCACCGAGCGTCTGCGCGTAGGCGAGGTTCAGACCCGCGGCGTAGCCGAGGTTCGCGGGCGAGCGCTTGACGATCACGCCGAGGCGCTCCAGCGAGCGAAACCAGGTCTCCTCCTCGTCGCCGGAGCCGCTGTCCGCGACGACGACCTGCAGGTCCTGCGGCGCGCGGCCGAGGCGCGACCACTCGTGCTGCAGGCTCTCGACGCAGCGCAGGGTCCACGCGCCGGAGCGGTGGTTCACGACGAGCGCCGCGAGCCGCCGCGCGCTCATGCGGCGAGCCCCTGCTCCTGGCCGCCGCCGATGAGCTCCCAGCTGTGCGCGATGCGCACGAGCCCGGGCTCGTCCGTCCCCGCCTCGACGACCAGGTCCTCCTCGAGCGCGCGCTCGACGAAGCGGAACAGGCCGGCCTCGTCGAAGAGGTACAGCATGACCGTGAAGGTCCCGGAGAGCAGCGGCAGGTTCGGCAGGTGCAGCACGGCCTCGCCCTGGGTCCCGCGCAGATCGACGCCGTCGAGGTGCGTGCCCGCCGCGGCGCACAGCGTCTGGTCCTGGCGGACGAAGGCGACGCCGAGCTGGACGGGCCGCTCGTCGCCGAGCGGGTTGCGCCAGCGCAGGCGCAACTGCAGATCCTCGCCAGTGCGCACGACGGTCGCGGGGCGGCGGTCGGCGGTGATCAGGCGCGCCGAATCGATGCTCGGCCAGTCGATCGCGCGCGGTCCGGAGACCTGCGGCGCCTCGACACGCGAGCTCTGCCAGCTCGAGTAGCGGTTCGTGACGGTCGTCGCGTCGCTGGCGCACTGAGACTCGCCGCCGTCGAGCCAGATGGCCTCGTCGCACAGCTGGCGCACGTCGTAGAGGCTGTGGCTGCAGAACAGGATCGTCCGGCCGTCGTCGCGGAACTCGAGCAGACGGTCGACGCACTTCTTCTGGAAGTACATGTCGCCGACCGCGAAGACCTCGTCGAGGATCAGGACGTCGGGGTCGAAGCCGAGCGCGGTGGCGAAGCCGAGGCGCATGGCCATGCCCGTCGAGTAGGTCCGCACGGGCGCGTCGAAGGCATCGCCGAGCTCGGCGAACTCCGCGATGGCCTCGAGGTTGCGCTCGACCTGGCGCGAGCTCCAGCCGGCGAGCACGCCGCTCATGCGCACGTTCTCGCGACCGGTGAACTCCAGGTGGAAGCCGGTCCCGAGCTCGAGCAGACTCGCGATGCGCCCCGAGCTGCGGAAGCGTCCGGTGGTCGGCGCGGTCGTCCCGGCCAGCAGCTTCAACAACGTGCTCTTGCCGGCGCCGTTCGCACCGACGAGCCCGAAGGCCGTCCCGGCGCGCAGGTGCAGGTCGATGCCGCGCAGCGCCCAGAACTCCTCGTGCAGCTTCCAGCGGCCGAGGGTCGCGGCCTCCGCCAGCCGCGCGGCGGCGTTCGGGTAGACGCGGTAGGCCTTGCCGAGGCCGACGGCCTCGATGACGATCGGACGCTGTCCCATGATCAGACCTCGTCGGCGAGGTGGCGCTCGACGCGGAAGAAGAGGAGCGAGCCGAAGGCGAACGCGCCGAAGGCCCACGAGGCGACGATGCGCAGCGACTCGGGGAAGCTGCCGTCGAAGACGAAGTCCGGCTCGGACGACATCAGGAGCGAACGCCAGGCGTAGACGAGGTGGTGCAGCGGGTTCATCTCGACGAGCGGCAGCCAGCGCTGGATGTCGGGCAGCACCTCGGTCGAGGGCACCCAGAAGATCGGCGTCGCGAACATCCCGACGGTCAGCAGCACCCCCACCACCGGCTGCGTGTCGCGGAACAGCACCTGCGCGGCCGACAGCGCGAGCCCGAGCCCGGTCGTCAGCATCAGCTGCAAGAGCAGCAGCACCGGCGCCCAGGCGAGCAGCGCCAAACCCGGCACCTCCCAGGCGTCCGAGACGGCCGTGAAGCCGACGAAGGCGACGAGCCCCATGGCGAAGGTCACGAGGGTCGAGAGACCGATCTGCAGCGGCAACAGCTGGGCGGGGAAGCGCACCTTCTGCACGAGGTTGCGCTGCTCCAGTACGCAGCTCGTGCTGCGCGTCAGCGCGTCGGCGACGCTGGTCCACACCAGCGTCCCGGTGAACATGTAGACCGCCATCGTCGCGGGCGGCGCGCTGCCGTCCTGCCCGAGGCGCACGCCGAGCAGCTCGGTGATCAGGAACGCATAGATCGCGAACGTGACGACCGGCTGGGCCAGCACCCAGGCGAAGCCGAGCACGGTCCCGCGGAAGCGCGCCTGCAGGTCGCGCCGCACCGAGGTGTACACGAGGTCGCGGTGCGCGCGCAGGACGAGCGGCCACGTCGCGAGCCGCGACCACAGGTCACGCCCACGGGGCGGCCCGGCGACCACCCAGGGGGTGTCCGCGGTGGATAGATCGGTAGCGCTCGGCTGCGGGGACGGTGCGGAGATAGCCATAGACGCGGAACGCCCGTGGGGACGGGCGATTCGCTGCGGGGCCTTTCGTCACCGCGGGGGGCGAGAATTGAGGGCGAGTCCGGGTTCCTGGGCGAGCGCTGGCCCCGCCCCTCGCCCGGCTCCCGGCCCGGGCCCTGCGGAGCGCGCGGGCCGACGCGCTCGCCGCTCAGTACGCGTGCTGGGCCTCGATCCTCCGCACGGTCCAGCGCCCGTCCACGAGCTCCAGCAGGACGACGCCGTCGTAGCCGTGCGCGCTCGGGGCCAGGACGAAGCGCAGCAGGGCCAGCCCGGCGGACGGGTGAATGCCGGGCAGGCTCATCACGACGACCCCGCCCGCTCCGGGGACCGCCCGGTCGATCCACGCCGAATTGTGCAGGTAGTCCCGCGGCACGTCCCGCGTCCAGAAGACCGTGTAGTCCGAGGGGTCGAGCCACCCCGTGCCGAGCTCGTCCCAGCGTGCCTCGAACGCGGCGCGCTCCTGGAGCTTCAGCGCCGCGTAGCGGTACTCCGAGCGCTCGTCCGGGCTGAGGGGCCAGGTCACGGACTTGACATCGCAAAGGCTCGGCCCGAGCACCTCCGCGTCCAGGATCGCGTGGAAGGCGCCGCGCCGCGTCCGTGCCCTCGACGAATCGCGCTCCTCGGCGTGGGCGAACAGCGCCTCGGATGCGCGCGCGAGGATCTCGAGGTCGTCCGGAGACAACGCCGGCGTGCTGGGCGCTTCGACCAACGGGGTCTCCACGACCGGGGCCTCGACTGGCGCGCCGGCGCCCGCAACCCGATCGACGGCGGGCCCGGAGCGCCCGCAAGCGGCGAGGCCTCCGAGCACGAGCCACCCGAGGAGCGGGCGCACGGTCACGCGTTGTCGAGCGTAGCCCGCTGCGACCCGGAGCGGCGACAGGTGAGGCAACTCAGGTCCCATGCGCCAACCGCTGCAGCACGTCGGGCAGGTGGAGCGGGACCCTGAGGAACGGCTCCCCGAAGCCGAGCCGAGCCGGCTCCCACCAGATCGACGCGAGTGCGATCGTCCACACGCCGCCAAGTAGCGCAGCCCGAGGTAGAACCTGAAGAGGACGATCATGACGGAAGGCCGTGGAGGCGTGCCGTCGTATCCGGGCACGACGACCTCCATGTCCGGCTCACTCTACGCCGAGCGCGGCGGGGCCGGGGACTCGATCGGCACGGACGCCGGGGCCCCGCTCGTACGCTCGGTCGCTCGGATCACCCCGAGCGCGAGACGAGGCGCGCTCAGCGCCCCTCGCCGAGCAGCGCCCGCACCCCCAGGTCGTCCGTTGCGTAGTGCACGGCGCGGAGGACCGCACCTCGCCGGAGCCTCAGTTCTGCCAAGCTCGGTCTGACCATGCGTTCGAACGGCGCGGTCCCGAGCAGTACGACACCCCAGTCCTCGAGTCCGAGCTGGGGCGGAGGTCAGCGCTCGTCGATCCGAGCCTGGACGAGCGGTTTCGACGCAAGGGCCGGCCGCAGAGTCCCGCGACTCGACGCCGGGCCGCTACGGGAGCTCCGTCGACAGCACCGTCTGAACCCGGTCGTCCGCCAGCCAGTACCCAGCCAAGCCGCCGGTCTCCGTGAACCGCACCGAACGCGGTTCGACGGCCTCGCCGAACACCGTCTTCGAGAGGGACGTCACCTCGAGCGACGTAAGGTCGAGCAGCCAGAGCCCGGTACCCCACAGCACCGCGCGCGACGCCCGGAGGTCGCCGCCCCGCAGGGAACCGAGCTCTTCCGGAAGCGCGATCTCCCTCGCGACCCTGCCGTCGCCCTTCAGAACCGTGAGCTGAACGCGGACCGTTCTCCACGTCTTCTGCCGGCCCGCCCAGTGGGTCTCCAGCACCACGAGGCGGTCGCCGTTCCCCCCGCGAATGCAGCGAGCCGACGCGTACGCCTCCTCCTCGACGTGCGGCTCATACAGGACGTCGGCGCTCCAGGAGGGTCCCGGCGCGACGCAACAGACGGCGGTCCGGATGCTCCCCACCCAGCGCCCTCCGACGTGGGCGTGGATGTGGAAGGGAACCCTCCGCACCCTCACCTCGCCCTCCGCGCGCACGTGGAGCGCTCGTTCCAGTCCCGTCGGAGTCGGACGCAGCCGCATCAGCCATCCCGATCGAGCCTCCCCGGCGATCGGCGCGCTCCAGTCGAGTTGAGGCAGGAGCTGCGGGTCGAGATCCACCGTCGCGGCCAGCGCCCCGTCCTCGTCGTGGACGTCGAATCGAGGCGGCTTGGAGTACAACGCGACGAAGCCCGGCCCTTGCAGAGACCGCACGCGCCCCAGGGTCACGCCTGGAGCGTGGGAGCGGAGCCGGATCTCGTGCTCTCGAGCGATGCCGAGATCGACGCGCTCTTCGACGAGCCGAGCCTTCTCCGGCGGACGCGAGAGCAGGTACGGAGCACCATTCGGCGGGCCCTGCGGCGGAGAGGCCGGCGCATGGCTCAACAGCAGCAGCAGCGAGACGACGAGGCCGTTCGAGAGGAAGAACATCGTTAGCGAGTTCGGGAACAGGAGCGCTTGAGCCTCAGCGAGCCGAGCGGGGAAGGGGCGGCCATGCCAGGAC
>CAYGST010000007.1:0-25223 GCA_964352415.1 uncultured Planctomycetaceae bacterium
AGGGGCCGCACGCCCGGCGAGAGCGCCGGGACCGGCCCGCGCTGCCAGCTCCTCGTGCCCTGATCTCGCCATGGAACGACCCCCCTGCCTCACCGTCCACGCCGACGCGACGCCGCTCGGCCCGCAGCGCCTCTTCCTGCTCTCGGGGCCCTGCGTGCTCGAGACGCTCGACCTGACCCGCCGCATCGCGGGCCGCCTGAAGGAGATCGGGGCGAGCCGCGACGTGTCGATCGTCTTCAAGGCGAGCTTCGACAAGGCCAACCGCTCGAGCGCGAGCTCGGAACGCGGCCCCGGCATGGAGCGCGGCCTCGAGTGGCTCGCTGCCGTCCGCGACGAGTTCGAGCTGCCGGTCGTGACCGACGTCCACCTGCCCGACCAGTGCGCCGTGGTGGCGGAGGCGGTCGACGTCCTCCAGATCCCGGCGTTCCTGTGCCGCCAGACGGACCTGCTCGTCGCCGCCGCGGAGACCGGCAAGGTCGTCAACGTGAAGAAGGGTCAGTTCCTCGCGCCGTGGGACATGGGCAACGCGGTCGAGAAGTGCCGCAGCGCCGGCAACGATCAGGTCCTGGTCACCGAGCGGGGCACGACCTTCGGCTACGGGCGACTGGTCGTGGACATGAGTGGCTTCGCCGACCTCGCGCAGAACGGCGTGCCCGTCGTCTTCGACGCGACGCACTCGGTGCAGCAGCCGGGCGCGCTCGGCACGAAGACCGGCGGCGACCGCACGCGGGTCCCGCTGCTCGCGCGCGCCGCCGTGGCCACGGGCTGCGTCGACGGGCTGTTCTTCGAGGTCCATCCCGACCCCGACCGCTCGCCCTCGGACGCGGCGAACATCCTCCAGATCGAGACCCTCCCCGCCCTGCTCGACGAGCTGCTGGCGCTCGACGCCATCGCGAAGGGCCGCTGAGGTGCCCAGAGCGCTGCCGAAGCCCCCGGATACCTAGGAAAGCGGAAAGGCTTTCCGACTTCGGAGAGGTCGGCGAAAAGCGAGTACGAGGCGGGCCTCCGCGGGCCCGTCCCGCGCACCTAAACTTGCTGTGCGCCATTGCTTGAGACATGCGGAAAAGGCTTCGAGGTCAAACTCGACCCGTCCCGCTTGCCTCTTTGCGATTTCGAAGTATTCTCCCCCGCCTTCTCGATGACTCGACAAGGGCAAACCGGTCGAAAGGCCGGGGCGCAAAGCCACGGGCCCCTCGGGGCAGCCGAGCTACCGAACGTCGTCGAACCGAGTCACCACGTCACCGAGGGGCACAGTCGGAATCCCTGCATCTCGGATTCGAGGACGTTGTGGCTTGGAGACTTGCTTCTCCCTGCACGCGCCCCGCTTCGCCCTCGGGCGGAGCGGGGAGGCGCTCTCTCCCGCGGTTTGGAGATTCCCCAGCGAACGCCAAACCGTACGTATGACCCGAAACGAGACCAAGCTGGTGCCCCCGCAGCGACCCGGAGCCGTCATGGCCGGTTGCTCGGGTTCCGCGTCGCAAGGACTACGTCGACGGCGTTCGCCCCTGCACAGGTCGGAGCCGGGTGGTGGCAACACCGCCCCGGACCGTCCTTGGCATCCTTGGGAAGGACTGCGAAGCCCTCGAGATACGGCCTCAGCCGTGCGCTCGTGTGCTTCCGAAGATCGCCGTCGAGTCTGTGGGGACGGACTCATCTGGCGAGTGGAGGAGATGCGTGTGGGTTGGGTCCGTGGGGACAGATCCTTGCCATACGTCGCCTGGCACTTGGGCTCTTCGGAGCCGTCACGCGTGGAGGACTGCCTCACGGCGTCCTGAGTGGGAACCACGTCGCGTAGTCCCACCTTCTTGGTGGGGAAGTGCTTGGCCCGGTGGGGGCATGGGGTCGCGCCTCATGCCCCCACCCCTTTTTCCCGTGGAGTGTTCGCGAGCGACCGCTACTCGCAGAACGTCACGGTCAGCGCGTCCGAGGTGTTGAAGCCGGCTCCCCCGAAGCCCGGGTCGCGGTACCAGAACTGGAAGTTCATCTGGGTGCCGACGGAGATCAGGCCGGGTCCGCTGGTGAACGGCGGCGCGCTGAGGTCGAGCTGCTGAGAGGCGAAGCCGAACGGTCCCGTCGAGAGCGCGGGGAGCCGGACGAGCTGACCGCCGACGCAGCGCAGGCCGTCACCGAACACGGCCGACACCTGGGACGGCCCGAAGAAGAACAGGCCGACCTTGTTCGCGGGAGCGCCGTTGGCGCCGAGCTGGAAGGCGTTCGACGAGAAGCTCGGTTCGTCGACCCAGGTGATCGCCGCGCCCGCCCCCGCCGAGTTCGGCAGGCTGGTGCAGTAGACCTGTGGGACCGCGCAGACGACCGGGAAGGTGAACTCGCCGATGCGGGTCCCCCATCGGTTGTCCGTGCGCGCGTGCTCCTGGATCGTCCACAGCGTGCGATCGTCGCGCGGGTCGACGCTCGTCAGGCTGTAGTCACCCCAGCGGTTGTTGCCGTTGTTGTCGACCTGATCGTAGGCGCCGACGCCGTCCTTCAGGAGCAGCGGATCCGAGAGCTGGCCAGGAGGATCGGTCGCGACTCGCCCCGCGTAGTACGACGAGACGAAGATGCTGGCGTTGCTGCCGGAGAAGGCGACGGTGACGGCGTTGTCCGCGCCGACGGCGATGCTCGGGTAGAAGTACTCCATCACCGGATCGGAGATCGTCCCGAGCTGGTTCGTCGTGGTCGTCAACGCATCGATCTCGTACCAGCGCACCGCAGCGCGTCCGCCGACGTTGATCCCGTGGGTCGTCCAGACCGACCCGTCGCGGTAGACCGCGTTCACGGGTCGCCAGTCGCCTGTGCTGATCGGTGTTCCGCTGCCCTGCGCCGGTGCGTTCGGCGGGCTGTTGTGCGACGGGATCGAGACGTTCCCCGCCTGCACGAGGGACGGGTTCGCCAGCGGGGGCTGCACGTAGCGCAGTCGCAGCGTCGTGCTGCTCCGTCGCGAGACGCAATAAGCGCGCCCCGGGTTGCCATAGGTGACGCAGGGCTGGATCGCGCCCTCCCAGGGCAGGTTCCGGAACGCCGTCACCGCGCCGAGGCTCGGATTGCCGCCCAGCAGCGGCGACTTGTCGATGGCGAACAGGCTCATGCTGTTCCCCCCGACCATGTAGGACGAGGAGTAGATGCCGTTCGCGTCGACGCCGAGCGTCGGGAAGTCGGGCCAGCGGTTCGCGTCGCTGCCCTGGGACAGCGTGATCGAGGTCTTGAACCAGCTGCCGGTCGCGTCGTCCGACTGCGAGAACGCGAACCAAAGGCGTGTGTTGAAGTCCGTGGCGAGGATCACCCAGCGGCCGCTGTGGTGATCGAACGCGACCCGCGGGTCGCCGGCGCTCGAGTTGCCGGAGTTGAAGAAGTTCCGCAGGCCCGTGTTGATGAGGCGCTGCCCGCTGTCACGGTCGTAGACCGACAGGTTCTGATTCACGACCGCGATGAAGTGGTCGGGGCCGATCGCGCCGCAGGTGTCCGGCGGGATCCAGCCCGCGCCCGCGTCGTCGATGGACGGACCCCCGAAGTCCGAGGCGAGGCTGGGCGCAGTGCCCGCCCCCCCCACCGAGGACTCGTGAATCATGACCGACGGTCCAGCCTCCTCCACGTCGGCGCCCGGCGGCGCCTGCGGCGGGTGGACCTCGTCGATCTCCCGCTCGTCGGTCTCGCTCTCGAAGGCACCGGTGCCGCGCGGCCAGCTCAGGCCGCCGTAGCTCGTTCCGAGCAGCTTCTTGTTGTCGTGCAGGTCGTCGAAGTCGAGCACGACGCGCTCGGCAGCCTCGCCGCGACCGCGCACGAACGCCAGGTCGTCGAGCCCGTACCAGCCGGCGCCCTGGTAGACCGCGCGCGCCTCGATCTCGACGCGCGTGATGCGTTCGAAGCCCGCGGCGACCTCTTGCCACTCCACGCTCAGCTCCTCGAGCCACGGCGTATCGGCCACGCGCTCGTCGCCGCGATACCCGATCAGTCGCAGGCCATCGGCCCACAGGTTCTCCGTGGCCTGCCCGCGGAACCACGCGCCCTCCAGGAGCACTTCCTCACCGAACTCGATCGACATGCGCGTGTCACCCCAGCGGTTCGAGATGTAGAAGTCGCCCGAGTGCGCCTCGAAGCGCGAGCGCCGTGACGGCGTCGCCCAGAACCCCTGCGCGCCGTTGCGCGCCTTCATGCGCTTCGTCGACGAGGGGTTCTCGCGCTCGCGCTCGAGGACCACGTCCATCGACTCGACCCACGACGGCCCGAAGGCGGTCTCCGGGACGAGGCGTTCGCCGGAGAGCGACTCGGGCTCCTCCGGGGTCGCGGTCACGGGTCCCGTGCTCGCAGGCGTCGCTGCTGCAGGCACCACCCCCGTCTGCTGAAGCGTCGCGGCAGGCGCCTGGGCGAAGAGCGCGGGCGTGAGGAGCGTGAGGGTCGCGGCGCGGCGCAGAGCGCACGCAAGAAATACGGGTCGCATTGGAATCCGGGGCTGGCGGTCAGGGGACCGGGCTACGACGCAGCCCCTGCGCTGCAGGATCCCCCTCGAGGGCCCTTTTTGGGTCACGGCCGGCCTGCGGAGGCCTCGGGCCCACCCGCCGTGCGCGGACCGCACGCTGCGGGCGACCCCCCCCGGCGTCACGAGCTGCTCCGCGAGCGCTTCGGCACCCGCGCGAGCGGCCTACTCCTCGCCGTGGCTGACGCGCAGGCGTTCGTGCAGGCGCTCGAGCAACCGCGTGTGCACCTTGCACACGCGGGACTCCGAGAGCCCCGTGAGCTCGCCGATCTCACGCATGGCGAGCCCCTCCCAGTAGCGCAGGAACAGGATCCGGTACTCCTGCTCGGAGAGCCGCTGGGTCACGAGCGAGTGCAGCTCCTCGCGAGTCAATCCCTCATCGGGATCGACCGCCCCCGGATCGGGAACGATGTCGAGCGCCGGTGTCACGTCCCCGTCGGTGCCGTCCGCAGCCATGGAGCCCGAAGGCACTCCGGGCAGTCCGACGCCGAAGAGCTGCTGGTAGAGGTCCATGTTCAGCCCCATCTCGAGGGCGACCTCCTCGTCGTTCGGCTCGCGCACCTCGCGGGCACGCAGCGCCTCGATGGCGCGCTTCTGTTGTTCGATGCGCTGACGCCAGGGACGAGGCAGCCAGTCCTGGGTCCGCAGTTCATCGAGCAGGGCGCCCTTGACGCGCAGCTCGCAGTAGGACTCGAAGCGCACGCCGCGCTCGGGGTCGAAGCCTCCGATCGCGTTCATCAGCCCGACGTTGCCCGCAGTCACGAGATCTCCGCGGTCCACGCTGCGCGGGAGTCGCACGGCGAAGCGACGCGTCACCTCGCTCGCGAAGCCCTGGTACGCTTCGACCAGCGCGTTGCGCGTGTCGTCACCGGGCGCCGCGTGGTACTCCTTCCAGAGCGTGTCCACCAGGGCCGCGTGCGCGTCGGTCTCACGCGAGTCGCGCTTTACCGTCGCCTCACCGGCCGGCGTCGCGGGCGGACGAGGGGACGACGGTCGTCCCACCCCTCGCAGCCGCCTCGGTCGCGCTTCGTCGCTGCGCGTCTCCGTCGTCCTGGCCCCCGCGCGCTGCGTCGCCGCCGAGCTCGACTCCACCGGGGAGTCGACGTTCGGCATCGCGACGCCGTCCAGGGTTGTGCGGTCCATTTCGTCCAAGGTTCTCTCGTGGAGGTGTGCGCGAGCACCGACTCCTGCTCCTTGGATAGTGATTCCCTGGGCGCGGTCAAGCGAGCAAGTCGCGCTGCCGCAGCGAATCATTGCGCTGCGCGTTGCAGCGTGAACTCGCTACAGCCTTCAATCGGCGAATGCCTGGCGACAGCGAGGAGTTCGCCGGCGCATGCCAACAACGAGAACCTCGTCATTTTTTTTGGGAAATGGAGACGGAAACTCCACCCTCCCGTGCACTCGGCGGCGTTGCGCGCAACGCGCTACGCGTCGGATTCGTGCACGCGTTCATCGCGCGCATAGCCGAGCGCGTCGAGCACGGCCACCTCGGCCACGCGCATCCGCGCGCGCTCTTCGTCTTCGTGGTCGTCGAAGCCACAGAGGTGCAGACAACCGTGCACCACGTAGAGTGCGAGCTCGCGCTGGAGCGTGACGCCCCGCTCCAGGGCGACCCGCCGCGCGCAGCCAACGCTGACGTAGACCTCGGCGCTCGGCCCGTCGTCCTCACCCCCGTCGACCTCGTCGGTCTCACCCTGGAGGTCGAAGGCCATGACGTCGGTCGGCGTGTCGTCTCCCAGGAAGCGCGAGTGCAGCTCGGTCAGCGTCGCGTCGGAGACGAGCACGACGTCGACAAGGCGCCCTTCGGCGCCTCCGTGCGCTAGCGCGGCCTCCCCCGCCGCGGCGAGGGCGTCCCCGTCGATGCCTGGGGGCGCGTCCGTGTCCCAGGCGATGCGGATCGTCACGGGCGACCCCCGACCGCGGTCGCCTTCTTGCGCTCCGCGTCGCGCTGCCGCTCCTCCAGGACAGCGCGGCGCTGCTCGCTCGGCTGCGACAGGTCCGCGGGGTTCGGCTTGCCGCCCTTCGGGTACGTCGGGCGCGTGTGGTAGATCGCCTTGAGCACGCGCAGGAAGGCGTCCTCGATGCGAGCGAGGTCGTGCAGCGTCACGGGACACTCGTCGAACTGCCGGTCCATGAGGCGCTTCAGCGCCACCTCGTGCACCATCTCGCGCAGGCGCGCGAGGTTCGGGTCGGGCATCTGCCGGCTGATCGCCTCGGCGGCGTCGGCCAGCATCACGATCGCGGTCTCGATGCGCTGTGGCTTGGGTCCGGGATAACGGAAGGCCTCCTCGTTGACCGCCTCCTCGCCGCGCAGCTTCTGGGCGGCGTGGTAGAAGTACTCGATCAGCGACGTGCCGTGGTGCTCCGGCATGAAGTCGAGGATCGCCTGCGGCAGGTTGTAGTAGCGTCCGAGTTCGACGCCGTCGCGCGTGTGCGCGGAGATGATGAGCAGACTCATCTCCGGCGTCAGCTCGCGATGCCGTCCTCGGGCCTCGGGGCTGTTCTCCGCGAAGTAGTCCGGCTTGTTCAGCTTGCCGACGTCGTGGTAAAGCGCCCCGACGCGCGCGAGCAGGGCGTTGCCGCCGACGGCCTCCGCGCCTGCCTCGGACAGGAGCCCGACGATGTAGGAGTGATGGAACGTCCCGGGCGCCTCGAGCAGCAGCTTGCGCAGCAGCGGCTGCTCGTGGGTGTTGCCCAGCTCGAGCAGGCTGATGTCCGTCGTGACCGAGAAGACGTGCTCGATGGTCGGCAGGAGTCCGGAGACGAGCAGCCCGACGACGAGGCCCTGCAGGCCGAGTCCCCCGAGTCGCGTCAGCTCCTCGCCCAGGGAGGGCAGCTCAGGTCGCATCAGCGCGAAGGTGCCGGCCACGATCATCTGCGAGATGCCGATCACGACGCCGACGCGGATCAACGTCGAGCGGCGGCGGACGTACTCCGCGGCGAGCGCTGCGACCACCGCCCCGGTGACGCAGGTGACGAGGCCCTCGACCTCCACGCCGCTCTCTGACGAGTGCAGGAACGTGTACAGCCCGAGGAGCCCTGCCGCGAACGCGGTGCTCTCGATCGCCGCCGAGCGGCTGAAGACGAGCACGAGCACGAGGCTCACGAACGAGAGCGGCAGGAAGGCCACGTTCTCCAGGCCGGCGAACGCGTGGAAGCTGCGCAGCGCGGCGAGGCTCAGCAGCATGAAGCCCGCGAGGGTCGCCGTCCGGCCCAGCGACTGGAGGACCTCCATGCGGAAGTCGACGAGGTAGCGCAGGAAGAGCGCCATCGAGACGCCGAGCAGCGTCACGAGCCCGAGCCAGCCCCGCGCGTCGAGCTCCGCACCGCTGCCGATCAAGAGCGCAGCGAGCACGACGCTCGCGCTCGCGAGAAAGATCTTCTCTCCCGCCTGCGACAGACCGCTGGCGCGCGGCTTCGTCACCACGGCCTTGGCCTTCTCGAGCTTCACCCGGCGCAGACCGGTGCCGCCGCCAAGAAACGCAGGACGAAGCCAGCTCACCGCGCCTCCTCCTCGGCCTCCGATCGCGGAGTGGGCCCTTCGTAGGCGCGCACGATGCGCTCGACGAGCGGGTGGCGAACGACGTCCTTCGGGCTGAACTCGATGATGCCGATCTCCTGGTAGCTTCGCAGCCGCGCGATCGCGTCGCTCAGTCCGCTCTTCACGCGCGGGTCGAGGTCGTTCTGCGTCGGGTCGCCGGTGACGACCATGCGCGAGCCCTCGCCGAGACGCGTCAGGAACATCTTCATCTGCCCCACCGTCGTGTTCTGCGCCTCGTCGAGGATGACGAAGGCCTCCGAGAGCGTGCGGCCGCGCATGTACGCGAGCGGCGCCACCTCGATCACGCCCGTCTCCTCGAGCCGCGTCACGTCCTCGTGGTCGAGCAGGCTCGAGAGCGCGTCGTAGATCGGACGCACGTAGGGATTGAGCTTCGCCTGCAGGTCTCCCGGAAGGAAGCCGAGGTTCTCCCCGGCCTCGACGACGGGCCGCGTGATGATCAGCCGGCGCACCTCACCGCTGCGCAGCGCTTGCACGGCGCAGGCGACGGCCAGGAAGGTCTTGCCGGTCCCCGCGACGCCGGTGCCGAACACGAGCTGCTGCTTCGCGATCGCCTCGAGGTAGCGGCGCTGGTTCTCGCCGCGCGGCTCGACCGGGCGCGAGCGGAAGCCCGGCACCTGGGAGCTGCGCCCCGACCAGCGCGCAGCCTTGCTCGCGGAATCCGGCTGCTGGGGCGCCCCGGCGCCGACGGACGACCCGCCTCTGCCCGCGGCCTTGGCGTTGTCGCGCGGCTTGCCGACGAGGATCTCCTCGATCGCGCTGAGGTCGAGCTCGCGGCCCTTGCGCAGCTTGCCGAGCAGGTGGTCGATGCGTCGCTTCGCCTCCAGCACATCGCTGTCCTGCCCCTTGAGCCGAAGATTGCCGTTGCGGGTGAACAGCTCGATGTCGAGCGCCTGGCGCAGGAGCTTCGCGAACCGATCGTAAGGGCCCAGGACGAGGACGGCCTCGTCGCGGGAACGCAGGGGAATGGTGATCTCGATCAAGTGAGGTGACGCTGGGTCGAAGGGACGCGCGCTGAGAGCATCGCCCCGGGTCCGGTCGGCTGTCAATGCGGTGCGCCGGTGCGCGCGGGGAGTCTCCACGCGACAAGTCCAGGTCAGCGCCAACCCCCGCGGCGGCAGCGACTAACGGGGGGACCGCGCGTGGGTCAGGCGAACAGCCAGGGCCAGGTGAGCAGCGCCACGGGCACCGACAGGAGCAGGCTGTCGACCAGGTCGAGCACCCCGCCGGAGGGCCCGAACCAGGTGCCGGAGTCCTTGACCTCGGCGGCGCGCTTGAGCTTGCTCTCGAGGAGGTCGCCGGCCTGCGACGCGATGTTCACGAGCGCGCCGGCGGCGAGGCCCGCGAGGACGCCGTCCCACCCGCCGGGCAGCAGGCCGAAGCCGACGCACAGGCCGCCGGCCGCCGTGCCCGCGACGAGCGAGGCCACGCAGCCCGCCGTCGTCTTGCCCGGACTCGTACGCGGGAAGGGGTGCGACTTGCCGATCGCGTTGCCGACGTAGTAACCGAAGATGTCGCCGAGCTTGCTGAGCAGCAGCAGGGCCACGAGTCCGTTCGGTCCGTACTGCGACCAGATCAGGACGAGCGCCGGCAGCGGCGCGAAGATCCAGACCGCGAGGCCGAGGGAGACCGCGGGCTTCGCGCGTCCGCGCGAGAGGCCGAGCGCGAGCAGGAGGAAGCCGGCGGCGCCTCCGAGGTAGCTCGCCAGGATGCCGCGCGGCGACAGGAAGGCCGCGTACATCCACGAGGTGTCCACCACATCGGCGGCGAGGTAGTGCAGCCCGCCTGGCGCCAGCGCGAGCGCGAGACCCACCCACAGCGCGGGCACTACCGCCAGCGGTACGACCTTCCGCATCCGCCCGACCTCGATAACGCTCCCCGCGGCCAGCAGCGCGCCCGCGGCCCAGACGAGGAGGCCGTCCTCGCTCTGGTAGGCGAAGCGGAGGAGCAACGCCAGCACGACGACCAGCCCGCCGCCGACAGCGGTCCGCTTCAGGACCTTGGAGCGCTTCGAAGCCATGGAGACGCGAAGACGGTGCGCGGCGTCAGGAGACGCGTTCGCTGCCGACGCCCGGGGACTTGCCGCCCGGCGCGTCCTGGATCAGCCCGCCGAAGCGACGCTCGCGGCACGCGAACGCCTGCAGCGCGGCGAGAAGCTGCGGTCGGCGGAACTCCGGCCAGCAGACGTCCGCGACGTAGAGCTCCGAGTAGGAGATCTGCCACAGGAGGAAGTTCGAGATGCGCATCTCCCCCGCCGTGCGAATGAGCAGATCGGGGTCGGGCGTATTCGGATCGTAGAGGTAGTCACGCAGCGTCTCCTCGTCGATCGAGGCGGGGTCGAGGCGGCCCGCCTTGACGTCCTCGGCGAGCCTTCGCGACGCGTCGGCGAGCTCGGTGCGCCCGCCGTAGGAGAGCGCGAGGCGCAGCAGCATGCCGTCATTCTGCTCGGTCATGCGCTCGGTCTCGCGCAGCGTCTTCAGCGCGTCGGCCGGGAGGTCGCTGAGGCGGCCGAGTCCCTTCAGCCGCACGCCGTTCTCCATCAGCGTCGCGCGCTCGTCGATCAGGAAGCGACGCAGGAGCCGCATCAGGTAGCGGACCTCGGTGCGCGGGCGCTTCCAGTTCTCGACCGAGAACGCGTAGAGAGTCAGGCTCTTGACGCCCATCTTCGCGCACTCCGTCGTCGCCTCGCGCACGGAGTTGACGCCTTCGCGATGGCCGAGCACGCGCCGCAGCCCCTGCTCCTGCGCCCAGCGCCCGTTGCCGTCCATGATGACGGCCAGGTGCTCGGGGAAGGGACCGCCGAGGTCGGGGCGTTCGATGGGGCGCGGCAAGGGGTCGCTCTCAGAGACCGAGGGAGATGACCTGCTCGCGGTCGGGGCCGACCGAGAGCATGAGGATCTTCGAACCGACGAGGCTCTGCACCCAGTCGACGTACGCGCGCGCCGCCTGCGGCAGGTCCGCGGCGTCGCGGACGGCCGTGATGTCCTCCGTCCAGCCGGGGCGCGACTCGTAGATCGGCTTCACGTCGTCGAGGTCACGCCCGGCGGGGAAGGTCTCGACCCGCTGGCCGTCGATCTCGTAGGCGACGGCGCAGCGCAGCTCCTCGAAGCCGGTCAACACGTCGAGGTTCGTCATGACGAAGCCATCGGCGCCGTTGAGCTCGATCGCGTAGCGCATCGCCAGCGCGTCGAACCAGCCGCAGCGCCGCGGCCGTCCGGTCGTCGCGCCGTACTCGTTCCCCGCCTCGCGGATCGCCTGGCCCTCGGCGCCGTGGTCCTCGGAGGGGAATGGCCCCTCGCCTACGCGCGTGCAGTAGGCCTTGGCGATGCCGATCGCGCGCTGGATGTTCTTGGCCGGGAAGCCGGCGCCGGAGGGGATGCCGTTCGTGCCCGTGTTCGAGGAGGTCACGTACGGATAGGTGCCATGGTCGATGTCGAGCATGATCCCCTGCGCCCCCTCGAACAGGATGCGCTTGCCCGCGTCGTAGGCGGCGCGCACCTCGGAGCCGGTGTCGCCCACGAACGGCCGCAGGCGATCGCCGAGGGCCATGTAGCACTCCGTCTGCGCGTCGAGGTCGAGCGTCTCGGCGCCGTGGACCTTCTCCATCACCGCGTTCTTCTCGGCCAGCGCCGCCGCCAGGCGCGGGCGCAGGCGTTCGGGATCGAGCAGGTCGCCGACCCGCAACCCGGTGCGCGCGGCCTTGTCGGCGTAGCTCGGTCCGATGCCGCGACCGGTGGTGCCGATGCGCCCATCTCCGCGCCAGACCTCGCTCAGACCGTCGATGCGCCGGTGGTGCTCGAAGATCACGTGCGCGCTCGACGACAGCCGCAGGTTCGCCCCCGTCACCGCGACGCCGCGCTCGGTCAGGCCGTCGACCTCCTCGAGCAGCGCGATCGGGTCGACCGCGACCCCGTTGCCGATGACGTTGACGCGCCCCTCGTGCAGGATCCCGGACGGGATCAGGTGCAGGACGTACTTCTCGTCGCCGACGATCACGGTGTGGCCCGCGTTCGCTCCGCCCTGGTAGCGGACGACGTGGTCCGCGTCGCGGGACAGCAGGTCGATGATCTTGCCTTTGCCTTCGTCACCCCACTGGGCGCCGAAAACACTGAGGGAGGGCATGCTGGATCCTGGGGGGTCCTGGAAGTGCGATGAGCGGCCGCGGCTGCCACCCGTGCGGGCTGCCTTCGGAACGGCCGAACGGGCATTCTCCCGCCTCGCCGAGGGCGGGGCAAGGCTCGGAGCGGCTTCTCAGTCCCCGAAGCCTCCGCCGCCCGGCGTGCGCACCTCGAACTCGGCGCCGGCGGCGAGCTCCCACGCGCCCTTGCCCGCCACGCGCCGGTCGCGGGCCTCCCCCGCGGCGCGCACCGAGGCGCCGCCGGGCCGACCGCAGGCACCGCCAGCGAGGCCCCACGGGCCGCGGCGCGTGCGCTCGGCGACGTAGCCGACCCGCACCGCGCGCAGGAAGCGCAGCCGGCGCACGACCCCGTCGCCGCCGGCGTGTCGACCGGGGCCGCCGGAGCCGCGGCGGATCGTGTAGCGCAGCACGCGCACGGGCAGCTGGGTCTCCAGCGCCTCGATCGGCGTGTTGCGCGTGTTCGTCATGTGCGTCTGCAGCGCGTGCGCGCCCGGACCGGCGGGGCCGCCGCCCGCGCCGCCGGCGATCGTCTCGTAGTAGGCGAACGGCGCGCCGTCCGCCTCACCGCCGAAGGTCAGGTTGCTCATCGTGCCGGCGCTCGCCGCCGGCACGTCATCCGGCCAGACCTGGGCGAGGACGCCCTGAATGACGTCGACGAGCCGCTGGCTGGTCTCGACGTTGCCCGCCGCAACGGGCGCGGGGTAGCGAGCGTCGACGAGACTCCCGGGGCGCGTCACGAGCTCGATGCGGCGCAGCACGCCGTCGTTGGCGGGCGTGCCAGCCGGCAGGCGCTGCTGCAGCGAGTAGACCACCGGCGCGCGCGGCAGGGCGCGCACGGTGTTCTGCGGACCGGCCTGCTGGTCGTCGGTTGCGGAGAAGTCGAAGCGCAGACGCCCCCGGCGCTTCTCGAGCGTGAGCCGAATGTGCGCGACGCCGTCGCCTTCCGCCTCGAGCACGTCCTCGAAGCTCCAGGAACCCGTGGGCACGCGGCGCACGAGCTCGGCCGTCAACTCGTCGGTCCAGTCCAGCAGCTGCGACGAGCGCGCGCGGAGCTCGCGGGCGCCGTACTCCGCCGCCATCTCCTCGAGCCGCAAGCGACCGACGCGGTTGGCCGCCCACTGCGCCAGCAGATCCGCGCGGCGCTCGCGGGGCACGCGCATGTTGGCGAGCAGGAGACCGAGCAGCTCTTCGTCGAGCTGGCCGGCCTTGACGATGCGTAGCGGCGGAATCCGCACGCCTTCGCCGTGCACGTCGCGAGCCGGGGCCATCGAGCCGGGCGCGTGGCCACCGACGTCGGCGTGGTGCGCGCGGTTCGCGACGTAGAAGCTCGGCGCGCGCTCCGCGCCGAGGAAGACCGGCGTGATCAGCGTGAGGTCCGGCAGGTGCGTGCCGCCCTGGTACGGGTCGTTCAGCAGGACGGCGTCGCCGCGCTCCATCGTGCAGGCCGCGCGCGCCGCGGCGACGGACATCGGCGCCGCGCCTAGGTGCACCGGCAGGTGCGCGGCCTGGGCGATCATCTGGCCTTCCGCGTCGAACAGCGCGCAGGAGAAGTCGCGTCGCTCCTTGATGTTCGGCGAGAACGAGGAGCGCATCAGCGTGACGCCCATCTCCTCCCCCACGGCCGAGAAGAGGTGGTGGAACACCTCGACGCGCAGGCGATCGGGTGCATCGCTCTGCGCCGCCCCTCGCTTCGCAGGAGGGGTCATCGGCGCGAGCCGCCGCCCTCGGCCGATCGAGCCTTCCACTGCACGGGCCTCAACGCCTGCACGGGCCGCCTAGTGTCCTGGATCGGAAGTTCGCGGACACCAGGGCACTAGTACTCGTCCGGGTAGTCCTGAATCTCGTACGGCTGCGTCTCGACCACTTCCCACGGGAGGATCGTGACGATCTCCGTGCCGTCGTCGCCCTCGCGGCGCCAGACGACGGTGCGAACGGTCCGGATGAGAGCACCGCCGTGCTGCTCCTCCAATCGCGCGCGCTCGGCCGGGTCGGCGAACGCCTGCATGTTGCTGCCCGATGACATGTCGCGGCGGCCGGTGATGTAGATGGTGAAGATGCTGCTCTCGGTCTCGAGCAAGCGCAGCACGCGGCTCTGGTCCTCGACTCCGAGGTCGTCCCAGGCACGCACTTCCTGGAGCTCGTCGAGGGACTCGAACGCACGGCGAACGAGGATCTCGTTGTTGAATTCGTCGTACATCGGCTCGACGTCTTCGGCCCCGTCCTCCTCTTCCTCTTCGAGGTTGCGGTACTCGATGACGTCGTCCCAGAAGCGCGGCGAGAGGTCGCGGTCGTCGAACAGCGCCTTCAGCACCGCCGCCGGCGCGAGGTTCAGGTTCACGCCGTAGCCCGGCGAAGCCGAGGCGCCCTGTTCCTGGTCGCCGCCCCCGCCGCCCGCATCGCCCTCGGCGCCGGTGCCTTCGTCGCCCGAGCCCTCTTCGTCGCCGCTCCCATCCGCAGCCGGATCGGGCGTCGGCGTACCGGCGCCGTCCGCGTCCTGCGGCGTGACGTTGCCCGCGATGTCGAGCGAGGACAAGACGGTGAGGAATTGATCCAGGCTGTGGACTTGGTCCTCGAGCTCGTCGCGGTACGAACGGAAGAGGTGCGGCTCCCAGGACTCGAGCACGAGGAACTCGCGCAGGGACATGGGCAGGAACAGCCCGTCCCGCTCCTCGTCGAAGGTGAGCAGCGTGGGCTGCGGCCAGTTGGTCCGATTGCGCTCGAGGATGTACTCCTTCATCTCTCGCACCATGTCCTCGGCCTGACGGCGCGGGACGTCGTCGCGGGTTCCCTCGCGGTACGTGTCGATGATTCGCACGACGCGCTGGAACGCCTCCTCGGCCTCCTCTTCGTCCGGGTTCAGGACGTTGAGCACGTTGTACTTGGCGTTCTCGGCCTCGACGAGGATCCGCAGCTCGATGCCGTTGATCTCGGTGCGCTGCACGCGGCCCCACTCGTCCTTGCGCGAGTCGGCGGGCGGCTCCTCCTCGGCCCCGGCCTCCCCTCCGGCAGCAGCGCCTGCCGCTGCGCCCGGGTCGATGCCGCCGGCGCCGCCGCCGTCGCTCGCCGCCGCGGCGTCCTCCGCGTCGATCTTGAGCAGCTCGAAGATGTCCCACTGGGCCGAGGCGATCGAGCGGTCGATCAGCGTCAGCCCGACGTCGTTGCGGCCGACCCGGGCGTCGGTCATGGTCGCGATGCTGATCTGGAAGACGATCGCGATCAGAACGAACAGGACGAGGACGGAGAGCAGCAGGGCCGCGCCGCGGCGCTGGCTTCGGGGACGGACGGGGAGTCGCATGGGCAGTAGGACGCGCGGGGCCGGCTGGCCTTCCCGCGTCGGAGCAGCATACCCGCGAGGGCCCTCGAGTGGGTCACGGGGCTCGGGGCGCGCCGCGTCCGCGGGCCTACATCGGCTGGTTCAGGTCCGTGCCCTCGATCAGGCGCGGGCGGATGAAGAACAGCAGCGTCGAGTTCTCCTTGGACTCGAGCGTCGACTTGAACAGGTAGCCGAGCATCGGGAGGTCCTTGAGGAACGGGATGCCGCTCTCCTCCTCCACGATGCGCTCCGAGATCAGGCCGCCGAGGATCACCGCCTGGCGCGGCTTCAGGTAGACGAGCGTCTCGGCGCTGCGCGTCGAGAGGATCGGCGTCGAGATCGTGCTGCCGCTGCCGATGCCGCCGACCTCGAACGTCACCGCGCTGCCTGTCACCTGCGAGGCCTCGATGTCGATCTGCAGCGCGATGTTGCTCGTCCCCACGAGCCGCGGCGTCACGTACAGCTGGACTCCTACGTCCTGGAAGTCGAGCGCGGTCGCCGCGTTGCCCGAGTTGTTGATGCTCTGCACCTTGAGGTAGGGCAGCTTCGTGATCGCTTCGATCTTCGCCTTGACGCCCTCGCGGACGGCGACCTTCGGTCGGGAGATGATCGAGACGTTGTCGTAGGAGGCGAGCGCCTCGAACATCGCCGCGTAGGTCACGCCGTCGTGGATCGAGCTGATCCCGGCGAAGAACTCGCCGCCTGACGTGGGCGAGCTCTGGTTCGGGAAGTCCCAGCCGATCTCGTCGATCAGGGTCTTCGTGGGGAAGTCGATGCTGACGTCCTGCACGCCGAGGTCGAGGCTCTCGCGCACGACCCACTCGACGATCTTGGCCTCGATCTCGATCTGCGGCGGACCGCCGGCGAAGGTGTCGATGAAGGCCTCGACCTCCTGCAGGAGCTCGGGACCGGCCGTCACGACGATCCAGTCCCCCATCGCGATGTCCTTGCCGGGCGCGGGGCCCGCCTTGCGCATGTCATCCGAGAGGAACTCGGTGTCCTGCGCGACCATCTGGTCGACGTACACCGTCCCCGCGGGCTGCACGCCCTCCCCGTTCCAGAACGGGAAGTCGGCGTACTTGGTCAGGAACGTCATCAAGGACCCACCCGACGTCGAGCGCATCGGGAACGGCTTCGTGATGAGCCCGGTGGCCTCGTGGACGATGATCCGGGGCCCGAACATCTGGTAGTAGTTCGGCGGAGGACCGGGCACGGTCACGGCCGGCGTGGTGGGCTCGACCGGCGGCAACGCCGGCTCGAGCGGCGCGGGGCCCGCGGCCACGCTGCCGGGTCCGGGCGCAGGCCTTCCGGGCATCCCCTCCAGGCTGCCGTAGTCCTCGGGCGTGGCGCCCATCTCCGGCCGGAACTCGCCGAAGGCGTCCTCCATCGAGCCGATCGGCGTCAGGGTGCCCTGCTGGACCAGCTCCTGGAACATCTCCATGGTCAGCGCCTCGCGCTCCGCCTTGTCCTGCTCGCGCTCCTGGGAGCGGCAGCCGACGAGACCTGCCAGGAGACCCGCAAGGCTCCACGCGACCGCGCGGTGCAGGGGAGCGAATCGGCGGTGGACCTGGGTCATCGGGTTCGAAGCTAGGGGTCGGTCGGGCCGGCACCAACGAAAAAAGCGGAGCCGAGGGCTCCGCTTGCATCGTCATTGGCCCTTCGCGGCCCGCCCGGGCCTCAGGCCTCGAGCTTCTTCTTGACCGCGTCGGTGATATCGGTGATCGCGGTCTTCTGCTTGTGGGAGATCTTCTTCCACACCGAGCAGTGTCCCTTTTCCGACATCACCGAGTTGGCGGCGCGGCGGACCCGGTCGCGGGCGGCGGTGACCAGGGTCTGGCCGCGGGCGGAGTCCTTCTTGATGCCCTTGCGGGTCAGCTCCTTCATCTCCGGCGTCGCGTCCATCAGCTTCGTGTAGTCGACCTTGGCCGGGTTCGTGATCTGATGGGCCTCGGACACCCCGCAGACGCTGTCCTCGGACTTGACGACCCAGTCGGAGCCGACGCTCGGGACGCTGCTGGCGGTGCCCTCCGTGGGGCCGCTCGTCGGAGTCGCTGCGGCCGTCCCGCCCGCGGCGACGAGCGCCGTGGAGAGGATGAGCCTCGTGATGGTCGTGGTGAATTTCATGACTGGTTCCCCCTGTCGTAGCTCGCTCTCGTTGATCCCTCGTGTCGTCGTCCTCGATGTCCCTGGTGCCCCCTCGGCCCTTGGCGCTGGATCCGGTGGCCAGCGCGCCCGCCTCCGGTCGCGCGTGGGAACCCGAATTCGGCGCCCGCCCCGCTCCGGTCGGCCTGGCTCCAGCGTTGGAGCCCCTCCCGGACAGCACTTTCCAGTTGATCGAGAACGTCGCTTCTACCAGTAAACGTGCGCCCTCCAGCCCTGGGAAGGCCCCCGCCAGGAATTCGTCCTTGACGTGGCCTGCAAGCAGGCCTCGGCGGGTAACCGGGGCCCGCGGGAGACCGTGGGGATCCGTGGGTCGGACCCGAACGCAATCGGTCCCGGTGGACGGGACGACAGGTGCGGGACGCACGCTGTCTTTCGGCATCGGCCGCCGACCGGGCGACGACTTTCTGCCCTTCTTTCCGGGAGTACCGCGCGATTCGGGGCTTCCGACTGCCAGGAGATCGCGGAGCGTACGTGCCCGGCTCCACCCGCCCCGTGAGCCGCGCTCGGGTGGGGCCCGCAACCCGCCTGAGCGTGACTTCCCTCTCGCGGCCCCGCGCCTCCGCGCTCCCCTGGGGAAGAGCCGCCGCCGCGTAAGTCCTCTGTTGCCAAACGCAGCGAGGGCCGCCCCGCGTTCGCGGAGCGGCCCTCGCTCGTGCGTGGCCGGGCAGGTCGCCCGGCGAGGCAGGCTCAGCTCGAGACCGGCTCGGCCACCTGCTTGGCCGACAGCTTCACCTTGCCGCGGTCGTCGACGTTGATGATGACGACCTCGATCTCCTGACCCATCTTGATGACGTCTTCGACGGACTCGACGAAGCCCTCGGCCAGCTCGGAGATGTGGCAGAGGCCCTCGACGCCCGGGAGGATCTCGATGAAGGCGCCGAAGTCGCGGATCGACTTGACCGTGCCCGTGTAGCGAGTGCCGACCTTCGGCGTCTCGCACATCGAGCGGATCGCGTCCGCGCAGGCCTTGGTCTTGGCGCTGTCCATGCCGAAGACCTGGATGTGGCCCTCGTCGTCGATCACCGAGACGCGCACCTGGTAGTCCGCCTGCAGGGCCTTGATGGTCTTGCCGCCCGGGCCGATCAGGAAGCCGATCTTCTCGCCGGGGATCTGAAGCGACTCGAAGCGCGGGGCGAACTCGGAGATGTCCGCGTTCGGACGATCCACGACCTCGAGCATCTTGCGGAGGATGTAGCGGCGACCCTCGCGGGCCTGCTCCATCGCGCTCTGCAGGAGGGCACGGCTGACGGACTTGATCTTGATGTCCATCTGCAGCGCGGTGATCCCGAGACCCGAGCCGGCGACCTTGAAGTCCATGTCGCCGGTGTGGTCCTCGGAGCCCTGGATGTCGGACAGGATCGCGACCTGGTCGCCTTCCTGAACGAGGCCCATCGCGATGCCCGCGACCGGCTGGGCCAGCGGAACGCCCGCGGTCATCAGCGCGAGGCAGCCGCCGCACACCGAAGCCATCGAGGACGAGCCGTTCGACTCGGTGATGTTGGACACGATCCGCATCGTGTACGGGAAGCCGTCCTTCGGCGGCAGCACTGCTTCGAGGGCGCGCTCGGCGAGCATGCCGTGCCCGATCTCGCGACGTCCCGGGCCCATGATGCGGCGGGTCTCACCGACGCTGTAGGGCGGGAAGTTGTAGTGCAGGTAGAAGCGCTTCTTGTACTCGACCTCGATGCCGTCGATGACCTGCTCGTCGTCCGGCGTACCGAGCGTGCAGCTGACCAGCGCCTGGGTCTCACCACGCGTGAACAGCACGGAGCCGTGGTTGCGCGGGACGAACTCGGGGTTGATGACGATCTCGCGGATCTCGTCGTGCTTGCGGCCGTCGGTGCGCGTCCCCTCGAGAATGCACTCCCGCTCGACAGCGCCCTTCAGCTCGTAGAAGAAGCCCTTGATGCCCTTCGTGAGAGCGCCGAGCGCCTCCTCGTCGGTGACACCGGCGGTGAGCTCCTGAATGGCCTTGGCGCGCACCTCGCCGACGACTGCGTCACGCTTGTGCTTGCCCTGGCAGCGGATGACCGCCTTGACGTCGTCCTTGTAAGCGAAGACCTTGTCCTTGAGCTCAGTGTCGACCTTCGGCGGCTCGACCTGCAGGGTCGGCTTGCCGGCGACGGCGCGGAACTCCTTCACGAGGTCGATGATCTCGTTGATTGTCTTCTCGGCGAGCTCGAGCGCGTCCAGCATCTCCTCTTCGGTGAGCTGGTCGGCCGAGGCCTCGACCATCGCGATGCCGTCTTCGTGACCGGCGACGATCAGGTTGAGGCGCGAGTTGCCGCGCAGATCGCTGTCGTTCGGGAAAGCGATGAACTCGCCGTCGACGTGGCCGATGCGCACGGCGCCCAGGTTCGCCTCGAAGGGCAGGCCGGAGATGGCGAGGGCCGCGAAGGCCCCGATCATCGAGAGCACGTCGGTGTTGTTCTCACCGTCGTACTGCATCGCGAAGCTCATGACCTGGACCTCGGCGCGGTAGCCGTCCGCGAAGAGCGGGCGGATCGAGCGGTCCGTGAGGCGCATCGTGAGGATCTCCTTCGTCGTCGGACGACCCTCGCGCTTGAAGAAGCCGCCCGGGATCTTGCCCGCGGCTTCCGTCTTCTCGCGGTAGTCGACCACGAGGGGGAAGAAGTCGATGTCAGGGCGGGCAGGGCCCGCGGTGACGGCGGCGAAGACCTTGCTGTCTCCGAGGGTCACGATGACCGCGCCGCCGGCTTGGCGAGCCACCTGGCCCGTCTCGAGAGTGATCTTGCGTCCAGCGATCGTTCGCTCGAGGCACTTGTAGTTGTCGAACATCAGTTTTCTGTTTCTGTCTTTGTCTCTGTCAACGTCAATCGAAAGGGTTGTTCTGCAATCGCGAGGTGCGGTCCCTCGCGGCCCGTTCGGCTCCGCGTCGTTCCCTCGTCACGCGCTCATGGCGCTTCGGGAGCGGAGGCCGGGAAGGGGCCCTCGCCCGGGAGTGACGTCGCGTCCGAGGACGGAGTTCACCCGGGAAAGTGCAGAGGGACCCGGACACACGTTCGTGCCCCGGCCCCCTCGTTCTGGGAGATCGGTCGCGCAGGCCGTCGTCGACCGTCCACGCATGGAGGTCGACTTCGGATGGGCGCGCATCTCCTCTACCGGCGTCACTAGCGGCGCAGGCCGAGCTTGGCGATGATCGCGCGGTAGCGCTCCGGCGACTTGCTGCGCAAGTAACGGAGCAGTCGGCTACGACGGCCGACCATCTTCAGAAGGCCGCGCCGCGTGGCGAAGTCCTTCTTGTGCTGCTTGAGGTGCACGGTGAGGTTCGTGATGTGCTCGGTGAGCACCGCAACCTGAACCTCGGGGGAACCGGTGTCCCCATCGGCGAGCCCGTTCTCCTTGATGATCTCGAGCTTGCGGGTGGCTTCGATGGCCATGGTCTGAATTCCCTAGTTGGCGATTCCGAGAGGCGCGCGCCTCCGACTTGCCCGGGCTCCAGAGCAGGGAGCTCCAGTGCGCGGGTGCGCCGGCCCTGCCCGACGGGCAGGGAGGTCCGGCAGGGATCCGCGCGCGGGCGCCGGATCCGTTTCGAGGCCAAAGAGTCTAGCCCCGGCACCGGCGATGTCCACCCCGGACGGGCACCTCCGGAGCCCCCCGATCGGGGCCATCCGGGGCCTGCGAGCGCCGCCTGGGTCCCGCTGGGACCCCCCAATGGACCCGGATCCGCGGCGGGCCCCTCCCGAGGGCCCCGCGGGGGCTAGTTCTTCTGGCGCGGGACGGTCAGGACCGGGACGTGAGAGTGCCGCAGAACGGCCTCCGCGACGCTGCCGAGCGCCAGGTGGCGCCAGCCCGTCCGACCGTGGGTCGAGATCGCGATCAGGTCCGCCCCGTGCTCTTCGGCGTACTTGTTGATCGCGGCCGGGATGCGGTCGCTGGAGATCACTTCGGCGTTCACCTCGACCCCGTCACCAAGGTGGGCCTGCTGCGCCTTGAGCGCTTCGCGCGCCCGCTCCATCTCGGCGGGCAGATCCGGCGAGGAGATCGGCGGCGCGAGCGGCGCGCCGTGCGGCGCGACGATCAGGTCCTGGACCACGTGCAGCAGGGTGACCTTGGCCCCCCACTGCTTGGCCATGTGGAAGACGATCTCGAAGGGACGCAGGGCCTCGGGGGAGAGGTCGGAGGCGATGAGGATGTGCTTCATGTCCTTGGGTCGGAGCGGCGCACGCACCCGCGTGGTGCCTGCAGACCGTCCACTCCGATGGTAAGTGGCCGAGAGGGGCAACGGAAGCCCCAGTGCAGCGTGAACCCGGACCCTCGGGTCACGACGCACGAAGCACCAATCCTGGAGCGGCGATGGCGTCCCCCGGGAACTCCCAGGCCTGCTACGATTCGAGGGTTCGTCTCCCCTCGCCCAGGCCCCCATGCGCGCCCCTCTCACGACGCTCTCGCTGATCCTAGGACTCGTTCTCTTCGCGACTCGCACGGCGAGCGCGCAGGTCGGCGATCCGTTCTGTCTGGGCACGAGCTGCCCGTGCGGCAACGACGACCCCGACGCTGGCTGCGGCAACGCGGGGATCGACAGCGACTTCGCGACGGGCGCAACCCTCGCGCACGTAGCGGCAACGAACAACCTCTTCCCGGACGACCTCACCCTCGCCCTGCAGGGTGCGGCGAGCGAGCGCTTCGGCCTCCTGCTCGTCGGCACGCAGCGAAGCAGCCCCCAGGTGTTCGGCGACGGCCTGCGCTGCATCGGACTCGCCGCGCCGAGCTTCCAGCGCGCGGCCCCCCGCGTCACCGGGAGCTCGGGAGCCTTCGCGCAGACCGACTTCGTCGCGGGGCTCGCTGGCTCCCCCTTCGGACCGGTCGTGCCCGGCCTGCAGGTGTTCGTGCAGGGCTACTATCGCGACGGCGGCGGCGCCTGCGGTGGCGGCTTCAACCTGACCAACGCTCTGCCGGTGACCTTCACCGCCGGGCCGATCGAGCTCGAGCTCGCGGGGCGACCGCTCGACGCGGCCCCACACTTCGATCACGTCGACGCGTTCAACTCCGGCGACGCCGTACGCATCTCGATCGACCCCACGCGCTTCCCCGCGCTCGTCGGCCAGTCCGCCGACGTCTACGTCGTGGCGGGTAGGACCGCCGACGAGTGGAATCTCGACGCCTCGCTGGTCGACGTCCGCGGCGCGGCCACGCTGCTCACCTTCGACGGCACCGGCAGCGACGACTCCGACTACCTGCTCGACGCCGGCACCCTCCCCGGCCCGTCGGGCGCCGACCTCGCGCGCGGCTACGACGTCGTGGTCGATCTCGACGGCGACGGCTCCCTCGGCGACGGCGACCTCATCGACGGCCTGTCGAGCGGCAACGGGATCGCGATCTTCCGCGACCTCGTCGGCGACGGGCCCTACGCGGTGGTCGAGACGACGGTCGACTTCGGGGGCAGCTTCCAGCGCCAGAACATCTTCTACCCGGCGAACATCGCGGAGCTCGGCGAGGTCCCGCTGCTCGTCATCAGCCACGGCAACGGGCACCAGTTCACCTGGTACGACCACATCGGCCTGCACATCGCCTCGTACGGCTACGTGGTGATGAGCCACCAGAACAACACGAACCCCGGCCCGGGGGCGGCGTCGACGACGACGCTCGTGAACACCGACGTCTTCCTCGGCGGACTGAGCCAGGTGGACGGCGGCGTCCTCGTCGGCCACGTCGACGGCGACCGCATCGCGTGGATGGGGCACAGCCGCGGCGCCGAGGGCATCGCGCGCGCCTACACGCGTCTCTTCACGGGCGACTACGTCCCGCAGAACTACGGCATCGAGGACCTGCTGCTGCTCTCGTCGATCGCCCCGACCGACTTCCTGGGCACGAGCTCGAATCCCCAGGACGTTCCCTTCCAGCTGTTCACCGGCGCGGCCGACAACGACGTCACGGGCGGCGCCAACGCGCTCAGCGCGCAGACCTACCACCTGCTCACGCGGGCCCGCGGCCCCCGCCTCGGGGTGACCTATCACGGCGTCGGGCACGGCGGCTTCCACAACGGCAACACCGGGCTCGTCGCGACGGGCCCCTGCGTCGTCGGCCGCGGAAACACGCACCGCCTGATGAAGGGCTACTACCTGCCGACCTTCTATCACTTCGTCGAGGGCGACCCTGACGCCGAGGAGTTCCTGTGGCGCAAGTGGGAGACTCTGCGCCCGATCGACGCGCCGAGCGCGGATTGCCCGGACGTCGTCTACGAGTACTGGAACGGCCCCGCCGCAGACGCCTTCGTCATCGACGACTTCCAGAGCAACCCGCAGACGGACCTCTCGAGCTCAGGCGCGAGCGTGCTCGTCGGCGTGGACGCGCTGCTCGAGGATCGCCTGCAGGACGGCAACAACTCGTTCACCTGGAACTCGAACGACCCGATGAACGGCATGACCCGCAACAACAACGGGGACAGCGACCGAGGCCTCGTGTTCGAGTGGACGCAGCCGAGCTTCCTCGAGTTCGAGGTGGCTCCCGGGGCGCGCAACCTGACGGAGTTCGCCTACGTCTCGGTGCGCGCCTGCCAGGCGACTCGCCACCCCTTGACGACCAACGCGCTCGAGGACCTGACGTTCTCGGTCACGTTGCGCGATGCGTTCGGGGCGACGAGTACGCTCTCGATCGGCGCCTATGGCGGCGGCATCACCGAACCGTTCCAGCGCGCCGGCGTCGGGATGGGCGAGGGCTGGGCGAACGAGTTCGAGACGACGCGCGTGCGCCTCGACGACTTCGGGCGCGCGGGGCCGGGCATCGATTTGACCGACGTGGTCGCCATCCGGCTCGAGTTCGGGCTGCCTGGTGACTCTCCTCTCGGCCGCATCGGCCTGGACGACCTCGAGCTGATTCAAGAGTAAGGACACCCCAGACCATGCGACGCCAAATCCTGTTCGCCGTGGGCGCTTGCGCCCTCGCCGCCAGCGCCTGGACCGCCCTCCAGGACGCCGAGCCCGCCGCGCCCCTCACCGTCACGACGCCGGCGACGGCGTGGCACTTGCTCGAGGCGCGTCCGTACGTGCTCGACGAGGCCTACACCTCCTACGACCGGGCCGAGACGCCCGAGGTCCGGTCGGGCTGGGCGCTCGTGCTCGAGGTGCCGCCCGGGTACGCGGGCCTGCGCAACGGACTCATGCCGGTGCTCTACGTCGGCGATCAGGTCGCCGAGCGCTGGAACTCGGGGGAGGCGTCCAATCGTGTCGTCGTCACCGTGCCGTGCGAGCTCGACGAAGCGGGTGAGCCCGGGCTCGGGCTCGAGGACGCGCTCGTGTGGTTCGGGACGCCCGAGTTGCCCGAGCGAGTCGACGCGCAGCGCATCGCCGAGGAGCGCGCGCTTGCGCTCGCTGCCGGCGTCGCGAGCCTACCCGTGGCCGAGGTCTCGGCGGCGCGGGCGCGGGGGGGTGATGCGGTGACGCTGCGCGATCACTCGGACCTCGGGAGGGAGCTCGCGAAGTGGGTGGACGTCTACGCTCCGGACGAGGCGGAGTACGCCGCCAACCTGCGGGCGCCGCGCGCGGACTGAGGCGTCTCGGGCGCTTCCCGCAGAGAGGCGCAGCGTACGCAACGGGCGGTCGGGTGTGAGGTTCGGGTC
>CAYGST010000008.1:0-1642 GCA_964352415.1 uncultured Planctomycetaceae bacterium
CGGCCGGCCACGCCTACCGCGACTACTTCGCCACTTACTTCACGGGCGGCGCCGACGCGACGATGTACCACGAGGCCGGGCACCAGCTGGTCGGCAACCGGTTGATGCTCCACGGCGGCGGCTCCTGGTTCCAGGAGGGCATGGCCGTCTACTTCGAGGACAAGTGGAAGAAGTCGAAGCGGCTCTCCTCCGTCGCGTCCGGGATGATCAAGTCGGAGCGCTACACCAAGTTTCGCGAGCTGTTCGACGTCCCGAGCCTGCTGCACTCCGACGGCGATTCGAAACGCGGCAGCATCGCGGGCCAGCGCTACGTTCAGTCGGGGACGATCATCCACTTCCTCGCCGAAGGGAAGCTGAAGAAGAACTTCGGACGCATGCTCGACGAGCTGCGCAACTACCGCCGCCCGCAGTCGAAGGGAGACACCGTCTCCGACGAGCACATGTGGGACACGATCTTCCGCAAGGCCTACGGCCTCGACATCGACGGCGTCGAGGCGCTCTGGAAGGAGCACTTCTAGGTCGCCATGAAGTTCCAACTGCGCCGGGCCCTGCCCCTCGCCCTCACCGCTCTGCTCGCGTCCGCCGCCCTGCTCCCCGGGGTCACCGTGGACACGCCGAGCCTCTCGCTGCGCTTCGAGACACCGGAGAAGTGGCGCATCACGCGCGCCTCCACGTCAGAGGAGCTGCAGCTGCACCCGAGCAAGTCGAAGACCACGCCGCTGCTGCGTGTGCGCGCCTTCTACGGCAACTTCTCGGCCCAGGACCGGCTGCCCGAGATGGTCCGAGGGCTCCCAGTCGAGGAAGCGGGCGTCGTCTTCACCGAGACCGAGTCGTGGGAGCTGAACGGCAAGCGCTTCGAGACGGCGCGTGCCGTCTACGCCGAGGGGATCGGCGACTGGCACGTGGCGTTCACCCTCGTCGACCAGCCGAACAAGCTGCAGCACGGCTTCTGGCTCTTCGGCCGCAAGAAGGACGTCGACCGACACTGGCCGGCGGTGCAGGCCTCGATCGTGACGGCGAAGGCCATCGCAGGCGCCGACGGCCCCAAGCGCGGTGATGAGCGCGACGCGAGGCAGAAGCCCGAAGCTGAGGCGGTCGAAGCCGTCTGGAGCGACACGAAGCTGGGAGTGCAAATCAGCGCCTGGCCGGCCGGCTTCGCCGCCGAGCGCAAGTCGCTGCGGCAGGCAGCGAAGAATGGGGTGCGCATGGACCCCGAGGACGAGCAAGCGAGCGCGACAACGCACTTCCTCCTGCGCGGGACGACCAAGAGCGCGGAAGGCGCGGCGGACGAAGCGGCCGCCGCGCTACACGTCGAGCTCCAGTCCGACTCGAGCGTCCGCGAGTTGCGCCGGATCCCCTTGCGAGTCGGCGGTGAGAAGGGCTCGCTCCTCAAGTGGGTCGCGGACGAGAGCGGCGGCGCCTTCACGCACGAGACCTACTTCGTCCAGCGCAACGAGCTCGTGCTGCGCATCGACTACCGCGCTGAGGAGGACTGGGCCCGCGCGCGCAGCCGGCGAACGCTTGTGAAGGACTTCATCGCCGGCGTCGGCTTCCTATAACCACGCGAACTCGGGTCAGGAATCGAGCGAGGGCCGGCTCCCCCATCGGGGAAGCCGGCCCTCGCACGTATCGCGCCGTGGGG
>CAYGST010000008.1:1742-24856 GCA_964352415.1 uncultured Planctomycetaceae bacterium
GTCGCCCTTGTCCTCGTCGCCGTCCGCGTCCTCCTCGCCCTCGTCTCCGTCCTCGGGCGGGTTCTCACCGGCATCGAGGACCTCTTCGGGGGCGAGCTCGACCATCGGCTCGGGCTCGGGCCGCGGACGGATGTGCGAGAAGTACAGCTCCTGCTGCTTGTCGTAGACGAGCTGGCCGTCGATGACCGTGTACTGCACGAACGTCTGGTAGTGGAGCAGGTCCCCGTCGGTGACGATCAGGTCCGCGTCCTTGCCGATCTCGAGCGTGCCGACGCGATGGCCGATACCCATCATGCGCGCAGGCACCGTGGTGATCGACGCCATCGCGAGGTCGTCCGAGAGGCCACCGCGGATCGCGAAGCCGACCTCGACGGGGAGGTGCATGATGTCGCGGCCAACGATGCCGTCGAGCGAGACGCCCTTGCTCTGCGGCACGACGGCCACCTGGACGCCCGCCTTGGAGAGGATCGCGGCGTTCTCGATCGAGGAGCCGCCTTCACTCACCAAGCGCTCGTCCTTGTCGCGGCGTTCGCGCGGCGTGATGATCGCCATCGCGCCCGCGCGACCGAGGTCGTCCGCCACGGTCCAACCCTCGCGGCAGCCTTCGATGATTGGCCGGAAGTTGAACTCCTGCGCGAACTGCGCGATGTTCAGTAGGTCCGCACGCTCGGAGGCCCGGAAGCGCGCGAAGGATGCGCCGGTGAGGATGCTCAAGGTGGTCGAGTCGACGCCCTTCTTGTCCGGCTCCTTCAGCTCCTTGTCCTTCTTGACCAGCTCCTCCCAGGAGCGGTATTCGCGAAGGTACTCGCTGGCGCGCACGAACTTCTCGCGTGTGCTGCGACGCGCCGAGGAGCTCGTGTAGGAGACGGAGGCGTAGGTCGACTCGCTCAGCACGACGCCGTCGAAGTCGTACGGCAGCGGCGGTTCCTGGTCCACGTAGCGCTTGAGCTTCACCGCGGCGCGGCCTGAGCCGGTCGTCGTGATGCCCGCGGCCAAGCCGAGCACCATGTTCTGCGAGAACGGATCGATCGAGTCGCGGAAGTCCCCGCCGGTGCCCGTGAGGCCGGAGGACGAGATCACGACGATGCCGGGGTAGACGCGCATGCCCTGCGCATCGATGGAGCGCAGACGGAAGTCGCGCTCCTCCTCCGGGATCTCCATGAAGAAGTCGCGGCCGGGGACCTCGAGGTCGTAGCCGATCTCCACGATCTTGCCGTTCTTCGAGAGCAGCGACGCGCCACGCAGGACCTCGCCGACGCCGGTGTGGATGTCCGCGTTGTGGACGAGCAGGTACTGATCCTTCTCCTCCTCGGGGACCTCCTTGGACTCCTCTTCTTCCTCAACGTCGTCGTCGTCGACGAACGGGAGGTAGGCCTGGGCCGGGAGCGAGAGAGCGAAGAGCGCGAGCGCGCCCGCGGCGAACCGCGTCTTGTTCAGGTTCAGGGGCTTCATCAGCGAATCTCTCCGTGGACGACTTTGCCTTCGAGCATCACCGCGTGGACTTGGGTCCCGGGCTCGAACGGGTCGGCAGTGAAGAACAGGATGTTGGCGTCCTTGCCAGCCGAGAGGCTGCCGAGGCGATCGCCGATGCCGAGCAGCTCAGCCGGCTCGAGCGTCATGGCGCGGATCGCCGTCTGGCGGTCGAGGCCGGCCCAGACCAGCTCCGCCGTGTCGCGACGCCAGCCCTCCTGGTTGCTCAGCGAGTCCGAGCGCGGGACCAGGACCAGCTTGGCTCCGGCCTCCGACAGCTCGGCCGGGAGGTTGCGCAGGCGCCTCGTGTTCGGGTGCAGGCTGGTCGTCGGCTCCATGACGACGCGCACGCCCAGCTCGCCGATCTGTCGCTTCACGTGGAAGATGTCGAGGTTGCGGTTCACCGGGATCCGCAGGTCCCACTCGAACTCCTCTTCGCCGACCGCGTCGACGAGGTGCAGGTAGTCGGCAGCGGAGCCGATCGAGACGAGAGCCTTGAGCTCACCGTCGCGCAGCTCCTGGAAGGCCTTGGCCTCGGGCTTGGGCTCCGGCGGAGTGAAGGGGCCGGGATCCGTGACCTTGTCGCTGCGATCCTCCTCCTTCTTCTTCTTCTCCTTGTCCCACTTCTCCTTGTCCTTCTCCCACTTCTCCTTCGCCTTGACGACCTCCTCCTTGTATCCGTCGGCCTCCTCGAAGCCATCGCGGATCATCTTCTTCGAACCCGAGTTCGAGCGCAGGATGACCTTCAGGTAGGCGTCGTCGGCAACGATCATCTCGTCCGCGGTAGCTCCCGTGGGGCGAATCGCGACGGCGCGTCCCGGAATGCCGTTGCCGGCCGGGTAGAGCCCGAGAGTCGTGATGCCGGCCTCGAGGAGCTCGACGTAGTCACGATAAGCCGGGTAGACCTCGTCAGAAGCGCGCACGCCCGGACGTGAGTCGTTGGGCCCCTGGCTATCGAGGCCCTGGCGTGAGTAGCAGTTGACCAGCCCCGGCATCGCGATCGAGTCGGGCCCCAGATCGATCACGGGAATCCCGCGATCGATCGGCAGGTCCTCGCCGACGACGGTGATCTTCCCGTCTTCAATCAGGATCACCGCGTTGGGGATGGAGCCGTCGCTCACCGTCTCCGCCCGGCCGACTTTGACGGCCATGACGTCCGGCGTGGCCGGGACGGGGGCGAGCAACGGGCTCGCAGCCATGAGAAGCGTGTTCAGGATCATCGTTCTTCCTCTAGCGGTTCTGGCTCAAAAACGTTGTTGGCCTTGCCGGTACTCGTACTCGCTGCGGCCCTCGATCCAGACGCGCAGCACATGGCTACGGGGATCGATCGGGTCGCCCGTGTGGACGACGACATCGGCATCCTTGCCGACCTCGAAGCTGCCCACTCGGTCGGCCAGACCGAAGGTCTTGGCCGGGTGAATCGTCATCGCTCGCAACATCAGGTACGAGTCACCTCCGAGCCGGGCGCTCATCGATCCCTGCAGGAAGAACTCTTCCTGCGGGATCACGCCCGAGTCGGTGTTCAGGGAGAAGTCGGGGACGCCCGCGGCAGCGTACTCGGCCGACGTGCCGTTGATGCGGCCGTTCGCGCTCGAGTAGAAGTCCATCGTGCGCGGCCCGTGGTTGACGGGGACGCCCCACTCGGCGAGCTGCGGTGCGCTCCTCCAGCCGTCGAACGAGCCGTGGCTGATGACACAGCGGGTCTCGTACTTCAGGTGCCACATCTGCGCGGTGTTGAGGACCCCCTCACTGCCCGCCGTGTGGATCAGAACCGGAAGCTCGCGGTTCATCACCTTCTTCAGGTTCTCGAGCGACGGGTCGAAGCGATCCTCGCGCAGGGCGCCCAGCGCGCGATCCGCGACGTCCTCGAGGATCCAGCCCATGCTCGCGCGGTTGTTGCCGAACGCGAAGTTCCCCGCGCGTCGCTGCGGGTTCGAGTCCTGCGCGACCTTCATGCCGCCGACGTCCGCGATGACGACCTGCTCGTACTTCGGGTTCGCCTTCGACTTGTAGAGGACGCCGAAGCCGCCGATGTTCGTCCCGCTGCCCGGGATGCCGAACAGCGTCGTGACGCCGGCCGAGCACGCGATCTGGATCGCTCGGTTGTTCGCGCGCACCGTGCCGCAGGCGCGCAGGTCCGGGTTGACCGAGCGCACCATGTCGTTGATGTCGCCCCAGCCACCCGTGTGGATGTGCGTGTGCAGGTCGACGTAGCCCGGGACGGCCCAGCCGTCGCCGTAGTCGACGACCACGACCCCTTCGGGCACCTCGATCGGCGAGCCGACGTAGGTGATCTTCCCGCCCTCCACGAGCACCATGCCGGGCGCGTGGATGTCGTCCGCGGCGTTCATCGTCAGAACCTTCGCGCAGCGAATCGCGAGATCTTGCGCGCCAACGGGAGCTGCGCAGAACAGAACGCTCGTGGCGAGAGCGAGGGAGCGCAGGCCTACCACAGGCGCACCCCCTCCGGCTGCTCGTAGACGAGCTTGCCGCCGACCCACACGAGCTCGACGCTCGAGCGCGGGTCCGACGGGTCGCCAGTGATGACGACGAGGTCGGCGAGCTTGCCCACCTCGAGGCTACCGAGCTCATCACCCTGGCCGCAGACGACCGCCGGCACGATCGTGATCCCGCGCACGGCCGCCATGTTCGAGTTGTCGAAGCCGTAGCGCACGCCCATCGCGGACTGCAGCGGCAGCTCCTCCTGCGGGAGCACGCCGGCGTCCGTGTTGAAGCCGACGAGCTCGACGCCGGTCTTCTGGAAGCCCCAGGCGCTGCCTTCGGCGCGACCGTCCTGCGGGAAGCGCAGGGGGTTCGTCGGCCACATGACCTCGCGCGGGCCGAGGATCGCCGGAACGCCGATCTCCGCCGCGACCTCGCCGAGACGCCAGGAGTCGAACGAGCCGTGGTCGATGAAGGTCGGGAAGCCGAACTCCATGCGCAGGATGCGCAGGGTCGAGAGGACGACCTGGTAGTACTGCGTGTGCGTCGAGATCCCGATCTCTTCCGCGAGCAGATCGCGGTAGACGTCGAGGTTGATGTGTCGATCGGGCGCGGGAGCGTCGCCGCGTTCGTGGGCCTCCCAGCGCTGCGCGTAGGCCTTGCCCTGGCGCATCGAGGTCCTGATGTGATGGTTCATCAGGGTGCGCTGCATGCCGTAGGCCCAGCGCTTCGGATTGTCGCCCTGCGCCACCTTCAGCGAGCCCGGGTTGCGCACGTTGATGTCGTCGAACGCGCCCTCGAAGGTCTTCATCAGGATCCCCTGCCCGCCGATGTTCGTGCCCGAACCGGGGATGTAGAGAATCGTGGTGATGCCAGCCGCGAGCGGTCGCGCGAGGTTCGCGTTGCCCGGTCGGACGGTCGCGCTCACCCGCAGGCCCGGGTTGAGCTGGAAGACCATGTCGTTGTAGCCGCGCAGACCACCGACATGACTGTGCAGGTCGATCATTCCCGGCATCAGCCAGGACGCGCCGACGTCGAGGACCTCGCAGCCCTCGGGGAGCTCGACCTCGCCCTCCGGCCCGATCGCAGCGATGCGCCCGTCCTCGACGAGCAGCACGGCGTGGTCAACGGTCTGCGTGCCGCGCAGCTCGCAGAGGAGCGCCTTGTCCGTCTTGATCGCGAACGTCCCGCCGTCGGGGAACTCCCCTTCGGCGGCCGTAGCGGCCGCGACGAGGCTGCAGGCCGCTACAGCTCCGGTGAACGCTCCGCGCAGCCACGCCGTCCCCGACTCCGATCTCTCGGAGCTCCTCGGGGAGCGATGGCTGCGGCGGTCGTTCATGGAGGTGCCCTGCGCCTACCAGCGACGCTTGCCGTTCTCGGCGTCGTAGACCTTCTCGCCTTCGGTCAGGATCATCTCGACCGAGCAGCGCGGGTCCGCGGGGTCGCCGGTCGTGACGATCAGGTCGGCGTGCTTGCCGGCCTCGATGCTGCCAACGAGGTGGTCGATGCCCGCCGTCTTGGCCGGGATGATCGTCAGGCCGCGGATGGTCTGCAGGTGGTCCCACTCGAAGCCGTAGCGCACGCCCATCGAGGCCTGCAGCGAGAGCTCTTCCTGCGGGATCACGGGTGAGTCGGTGTTGAAGCCGATCATCTCGAGGCCCTGCTCTTGGTAGCCAGCGGCGACGCCCTGGATGCGCTCCGGGTTCGTGCCCGCCCAGCCCATCATCAGCGGCGTTGGCGCGTCGATGCCACGCGGGCCGAGGATGGCGCTGACGCCTAGCTCCTTCGCGCGCGGCGCGACGCGGTAGGCGTCGAACGTTCCGTGATCGATGAACACGGGCAGCCCGAGCTCCTGGGCGACCATCGTCATCGTCATGTTCGCGACCTGGTAGATCTGCGTGTGGGTCGAGATCTGCGCCTCGTTCTTGTAGAGCGAGCGGATGATCTCGAACTGAATGTCCTTCTCGGCGGGCGCGTCGTTGGCGACGGCGTCCTCGTAGGCCTTCGCGTAGGCGACGCCCCGGCGCAGCGTGTTACGCGTGTTCCAGTTCATGAACGAGCGACCCGGACGGATCGTCCAGCGCTCGGGGTTGCCGGCCTGCGCGAGCTTCATCGAGCCCGGGTTGCGGACCTCCATGCGCTCGTAACTGTCCAGGCCAAGCTTGAGCAGCACGCCCTGCCCGCCGATGTTCGAGCCCGAGCCCGGAATGAACAGCATCGTGGTGACGCCGCCGGCGAGGCCGAGCTTGAGCTTCGGGTCCTCCGGGCGCACCGACGTGTAAGCGCGAACGCCCGGGTTGGTCAGGTAGACCGTGTCGTTGATATCGAACGTGCCCGCGATGTGCGCGTGCAGCTCGACCATGCCCGGGGAGAGCCACTTCTCGCCGATGTCGAGCACCTCGTAACCGATCGGGACCGGCGTGCTGGCCGCGGGTCCGACCACCTCGATCAGGCCGTCCTTCACGAGCACGACCGCGTTGTCGATGTACTGGTCGCCCACGAGGGGAACGGTCAGCGCCTTCGCGGTCAGGATGGCGAGGCCCCTGCCGCCCGGCTCGCCGGCGGGCGCCGTCGGTTCGGCGCCGGTGGTCGTCGAGGCCTGAACAGGGGCGGCGACGAGCTTCGCCGACGCTGCATTCGCCTGCTGGGCGTCGGCCGGAGCCGCGCACAGGAGCAGGAGTGCCAGAGCGGATGAGATCATGTTCGGTCGGGGAGGAGGTGTTGGGGGACCTGAGCCTCAGGGACGTTGATTCGTGGCGACGTCGTACACGCGCTCGCCGTCGATGAAGACCATGCGGACCTCGGTCCGCGGGTCCGACGGGTCGCCGGTGACGACGAGGATGTCCGCGTCCTTGCCGGCTTCGAGGCTGCCGACGCGGTGATCGATGCCCGCGGCCGATGCCGGGACGATGGTCAGACCGCGGACGTTCTCCAGGTTCGTGCTGTCGAGCCCGTAGCGAACGCCCATGGCGGACTGGAGGAAGAGCTGGTCCTGCGGAATGACCGGCGAGTCGGTGTTGAAGCCGATGCGCGTATGTCCTTCGCGCTGGTACTCAGCGGCGACACCGAGGATCCGGCCGTCGGTGTCGAGGAAGTTGTCGTAGTGACGGCTGATCGCGCGGGGACCGAGGATCGCGTGGACGCCCTCGGCTTCCGCGAGCGCACCGGCTCGGTGGCCGTCGAAGGTGCCGTGGTCGATGTAGACGTCGAGCCCGAACCCCTGACGCACCATCGTGATCGTCATCAGGACGACTTGATAGATCTGCGTGTGCGTGGAGATCTGCGTCTCCTTCTCGTACAGCGCGCGGAAGATGTCCCACTGCGGGTCGCGCTCGGGTCGGTCTGCGCCTCGCTCACGGTGAGCTTCCCAGCGCTTGGCGTAGGCGAGCCCTCGCTGGAACGTGTTCCGCGTGTTCCAGTTCATGAAGGAGCGGCCGGGCCGGAAGAGCCAGCGCTCCGGGTTGCCCGCCTGCGCGAGCTTCATCGAGCCCGGGTTGCGAACGAGGTTCTTCTCGTAGCCGCCCGGGGCCGTCTTGAAGAGCACGCCCTGCCCTCCGATGTTCGTGCCCGAGCCCGGGATGAAGAGCACGGTCGTGACCCCACCCGTCAGGCCGCGGAAGAGCTCCTTGTTCGACGCAACGGTCGAAGGGCTCACCCGCAGGCCCGGGTTGGTCAGGTAGACCATGTCATTGATGTCGTTCGGGAAGAACGGGTTCGGCGTCCCCACGTGGCAGTGGAGCTCGATCATCCCTGGCGCAATCCAGAGGTCACCGAGATCGACGACCTCGTAGCCCTCGGGGATCTCGATCTCCGACGCCGGGCCGACCGCCTCGATCGACTCGCCACGCATGAGCAGCACGGCGCGGTCGACGACCTGAAGGCCTTCGAGCTCGCAGACGAGCGCCTTGCCCGCGAGGAGCGCAACTCCCGGCTCCGAGCTCATCGACGCATCCTGGGCGACGCCCACCGCGGTGATCGCGGTGAGCGTCGTCGCCAGGAGCGCGGCTCGGAGTCGGAGGTCGGCCATCGTGGTGGAGCTCGCTCGCGGCTAGTGGTGGAGACGGACTTCGCGGCCGCCCACCCAGACGCGCAGCACCTGGGTGCCGAGGTCGAGCGGGTCGCCATCGAGAAGCAGCACGTCCGCGTCCATCCCCGCAGCGAGGCGGCCGACGCGACCGGAGATGGACATCATCTCCGCGGCGCCGCTCGTCAGAGCCTCGATCGCCCGCGTCGGGCTCAGGCCTTCACTCACGGCATAGGCAGCCATCAGCGGCAGCTCCGCCGCACCCTCTTCCGCCGCGCTGTGGAACGCGATCGGGATACCGGCGCTGGCGAGTTCGGCGTAGCGGTTGCGCTCGTCCAGGCCCATGCGCGAGTCCGAGTAGATCACGCGGTGACTGAGCAGGATGCCCTTCACCCGACCGACCAGCTCGTCGGAGACCTTCCAGGCCTCGTCCGCGCCCATGAGCACCGGCTGGATGCCAACGGCTTCGAAGGCCGCGACGCAGTCGAGGATCTCGTCGTGGCGATCGACGCGCACGACAACCGTCGTCTTGCCCTGAAGGGCGGAGCGCAGCGGCTCGAGGTCGTCGTTCGTCCGCGGCGGACGCGGCTTGCCCTTGGGCTCCTTCGGAGCGTCCTTGCCCTCCTCCGGATCGAAGCGGGGGGTGCGGCGTGCGACGACGTACTCCTTCGAGGTCTGCTCGGCCTCGTAGCCGAGCTCCAAGCCGTTGCCGGACACCGTTCCGATGAGCAGGGCTTCCTTGTCCTCGGTGCCCGTCACGCCCGTGAGCGTGACCGGGCCGAAGGAGCCGGTACCCGCGAGGGTCACGGAGTGCTCGGTGCGCGAGCCCGTGACCTCGATGAGGGTCGACGAGAGCTCGTTGCAACGCAGACGCCCCTCGAGACTCCCGTCCTCGTCCTGATGGAGCTGAAGTCGAACGCGGATGGGGTCTGCCCCTTCCTGGTCGACGTGCGCGAGCCAGACGCCGGTCACCGGCTGAGGCGGCACGTCGCCCTTCTTCTTCTTCTTTTTCTTCTTCTTGTCGTCGTCCTCGCCTTCCTCTTCCTCGGGCTCCTCGTCATCGCCCTCTGCCTCCTTGGCCTCCTCTTCGGGCTCGGGAGCGGGGGGAACCCACGCGGCGATCTCCGCCTCGTACGTCTCCCAGGCCTCCTTGTACTCGACGGCCTTCTCCAGGACCTTCCGAACGTTGTCGCCCGCCTCGAGGCGGTTGGAGCTCGTCCAGCCGAGGTGCACGGCCGCAGGATCCGCGATCACCATGTGGTCGAGGTCCTTGCTCGCCGGCTTGTAGGCCATCGAGGCCGTACCGCTTCCGGAGAGGCCCCGAGGAGTCATGAGCACGGTGGTGACACCGGCCTGCGCGACGCGACGGTCAGCGAAGTCACCGGGCTCGATGATGCGTGCGAGCTTGAAGCCCGTCGACGGCGTCTTGGTCGAGCCCTCGAGGCCGAGGAACCCGTAGGCGTCGATCATGCCGGGCATGGCAGCGTAGCCGCTGATGACCGTGCAGCCCCCGGGGCGCGCAACGCGCCGGCCGACCTCGATGATCTTGCCGTTCTTGACGAGCAGTTCGCCGGGGCTCAGCACTTCGCCGTCTCCGACGTAGAGGGTCTCGACCTGGATGACGACGGGCGCAGCGGCGAGGCGCTTCGCCATGGCGGCGCTCATTCCGCCGGCCGCGCTCGCCCCACTGCCGGAACCCATCAGATCGCCCGGTGCGTAGGCCACCTCACCTTCGACCCACGTCGCGAGGACGCTGGCCGAGGAGGAGAGCGGGTCACCGGTCAGCACGACCAGGTCGGCGTCCTTGCCTGCGCCGAGGCTGCCGACGCGCCCGTCGACGCCGAGGATCTTCGCGGCGTTCGTGGTCACCGAGGCGAGCGCCGCCGAGGAGGACAGGCCGTTCTTCTTCGCGAGCGTCGCATGGAAGCGCAGGTTCCGGATCGAGCCGCCACGGTTCGGGGCCACGGCGACCGTGACGCCGGCCGCCGACAGCTTCGAAGCCAGGCCGAGGTCCGGCCAGGCATCGTCTTCGGACTTGCCCTGGTCGCGCGGGCTCGAGTTGGGGCGCACCGGCGAGTGCACCACCACCGGAACGCCGCTCTCGGCGATCCAGTCGATCATGTGGCCGCCGCCGCTGGCGCCGTCGAGCACGAGCGGCAGCTGGTTCTCCTGGAAGAACTCCACCAGGGCGCGGATCTCCTCGGGCGACTCGGCGCGCATGCGCCACGTCGTCTTGGAGCCGACGAGCTCGGCGAGCTCACGTCCCGTGTACGGGCCGTACTCTTCGCTGGGCTCGGGCTTCGCGGCGAGCGCGAGGAGCTCGCGCAGCGCGACGATGGCGCCCATCGTGGTTCGCGGCAGCTGCGGGCGCTCGACGCCCATGCCGACATCGACCGTCGCGGGAACCGGCGGCTCCCAGTAGCCCTGCGTACTCCGGGCGTCGGAGCTGATCGATCCGTGGATCGCTGACGTCGACGAGAGCATGCGCCCCATGCCCGGCTCACCGCCGAGCTTGACGACGGCACCCGTGCCTGCGACGAGGCGATTGCGCGCCGGAGCGATGTACACCGTCGTCACGCCGTTCGCGAGGTAGCGAAGGTAGTCACCGTAGGCGTCGAACCCATCCGCAGCCGACAAGCCGGGCTCAGCGGTTCGCTCAGAGGCGAAGGAGCTCCCGAGGTTGCTCTCGACCGCGACGAGTCCGGGTATGACGACCGCGCTCGGACCGTAGTCCACGATGCGGACACCCGGGGGCACCTCGTAGTCCTTGCCAACGCCGAGGATCTTTCCGTCCTGGATCAGGATGGTGCCTCCGCCTTCGATGACGCGGCCGTCCTCGACCACGTGGATGGTCCCCGCCTTGATGGCGACGACGTCGGACGGGGTCGCGACCGGAGTCGCGGCAACCGCCATGGAGATCAGAATTGAAGACAGCATGAGTCGATTCTCTCCGCCTGGACCTCAGTCCTGCTTCTCGTCGTCGTGGTCGTCGTGGTCGTCATCGTCGCCCTTCTCTTCCTCGTTCTCGCCCTCGTCGACCTTCTCGTCGCTCTCGACGACCGGGTCTTCGTGGACGTGCGGCTTGCCGGCCTCGGCGCTGGAGGGCGCCGTGTTCTCGGGCTGAGCGCCCGTGGCCAGTTGACGCATGCGGACGTCGGTCGAGCGGTCGTAGATGTGGTTGCCCTCGAGCACGACGTGCTCGACGTGGCTCGTCACGCTCAGCGGGTCGCCAGAGAAGATGACGACGTTGCCGTCCTTGCCAGCTTCGATGCTCCCGACGCGTTTCTCCAGGCCGACGATCTCGGCGGCCGTCGTGGTGACCGCGGCGAGCGCTTGCTCACGCGGCATCCCGTGGCCGACGCAGAGCGCGGCCTGGTACCAGAGCGACTGGAGCCCGCCGCCCGAGGACTGCAGGGCGAACTTGATGCCCTTCTCGTGCAGGATGCCGGGGACGAAGGTCTCGATCTCCTCGCCGGTGCGCGGGTCGCGCTCGACGTCCATGACCGAGCCGGTCAGGACGACCGGAACCCCAGCCGCGGCGATCGCGTCCGCTGCCTTCCAGCAGGAGTTGCCGAGGACGAGCGTCGTGCGCGCGAGGAAGCCGTTGTCCTTGGCCGTCTTGATGGCCGTGTGCACGTCCGTCGGGGCGTAGCAGTAGAAGAAGACGTTCGACTTCCCCTCGACGATCGAGAGCAGAGGAGCCTGCTTCTCGTCGATCTCCCAGCGCGGGACCGTCTCGAGGCCCTCGACCTTCCAGGTGCTGCCGCCCATCTTGCGGCCCTTGGCCGTCTCGTCGTCGGGCTCACGTCCCTGGTAGAGCGCCTCGCGCGTGGCGTAGCTGCTCCCGTCCTTCTTCTGCTGCACGAGGTCCTGGAGATAGGCCTCGAGGTCCTGGAACGTGCGGCGGAGCGCCAGCGCCTGGGTCGCGCGCGACTTGCCGCGCTTGGGCGAGGCGGACATCACGACGCCCGAGTTCGGGCGGACGGTCATGGCGGCGACCGTCATCCCGTCCGGCTTCACGACGTAGCCCATGCCGCCGACGACGCAGTCCGCGCCTTGCTGCACGTTGATCGTGGTGATCCCCGCGCGCAGCGCGTCCTGGTAGTAGAAGTTCACCGGGTCGATGGAGTCCTTCACGTTCAGGAAGGCCGCGACGTCGATGTTCTCGTTCGCGCGGTCCATGCCGCTGTTCGTGAGCGCCTCGACGAAGCCCGGGAAGGCGACGGAATTCGGGAACTCCTTCACTTCGGCGTTCCACGGCGCCTTGACGTCCTTACCGACGGCGGTGACGCGACCGTTCTCGATCACGATGGTCCCGTTCTCGATCATCTCGCCCGCGAGCGTGATGACCTTGCCGGCCTTGATGACGATGCTGCCGTCCGTACTCGTGTCGAAGTTCGGACTGGCGAGGGCACCGGCAGCGAGGCAGGTCGCCGCAGTGGCCTGGAGCAGGACTCGAATGGCTTGGTTCTTCATCTCGATTGTCTGGGGTTCTTGTTCTTGTGCCTGAGCCAGTCGCTTCAGCGGGGATCGATCACGAGTTCGCCGTTCAGCACGACGCCCACGACCTTCGAGGACAACTCGAAGGGCGTCCCATTCCAAAGTGCGAGGTCGCCGTCTTTGCCGACCTCGACGGTGCCCACTCGATCGGCGATGCCGATCATGTTGGCGGGAGTGATCGTCACCGCGGCGAGCGCGGCGTCGAAGGACAGGCCGCCGCGACGGGCGTACGCGGCCTGGTCACCGAGGAAGCCGCCGGTCAGCATCGAGTTGTGACTCGAGAGCGCGATCGGCACACCTGCCTCGTGGAGCTTCGCCGCCGCATCGCCAGCGAAGAACGCGCCGTCACCGGTGCGCCCATCGCCAGGGAAGGGAGGCAGCACGACCGATGTCTTCGTACGGACCAGGAAGTCGAGCTCACGCCACGCTTCCGCTCCGCAGTCGATGATCAGTCGCATGTTCGGCTTGCCCTCACCGGCCATCTCCTCCTTGAGGTAGACCGCGGTGCGGATGTCCTGGGTCGCCCAGGCCTGCGCGAATACCGGCACCTCGCCGTTCAGCGCGGCGACCAGCTGCTCGACACCGTCGAACGCACGCTCCTTGTCGCCTTCCGCGTAGAGGGCGTCGTAGAAGGCCTTCCGCCAGATCCACTCGACGCCCATGCGGGTCGTGGGTCGACGCGAGTAGAAGTCGGTGGGGCGCCCGAAGGCCGGGTGGTTCTTGCTGCTCGGCTGCGAGCCGAAGGCGCCGCGCAGGGCGACGTCGGCCTTGACGAGTCGCGCCTCGACCGTCGGCTCACCGCCGGTCTTCAGCGCGACCGAGAGGCCGCCGATGCAGTTGTTGTCGTACGGGCTGGAGACGACGGTCGTCACGCCGTGACGCAGCTGACGCGCCCAGCTCTGGTCGTAGAGGTCGAGCGAATCCGCCGCGCGGTACTGCGGCGTCACCTCGTGAGTCTCCTCGACCGAGCGGGTGCCCGCGCTGATGCGCGAGGAGAGGTCCACCATGCCGGCCGTTATGGCGGCGACGTGGAGCGAGTCCTTGCCAGCGGGGCGTCCCGGCGCGATGGCCGAGATCTTCCCGTCCGTGATCGTGACGAGCATGTTCTCACGCGCTTCGCCGGCCCCCGTGTAGAGGACGTCGGTCGCGATCGTGAGGGACTGGGGTGCCGGCGCGAGAGTGGCGCCGCCGGCGAGCGCGAGAATGGCAGTGAGGATCATTTCTCCCCTCCGAAGACGTGCTTGCCGTCGATGTAGACACCCTCGACCGTGCTGCTCAGCGCGGTCGGGTCTCCACTCCAGAGAACGATGTCGGCGTCGAGGCCTCGAGCGAGACGGCCGATGCGACCCGGAATGCCTGCGATGATCGCAGCGTCGCCAGTGAGGGCCTTGCGAGCGGCGTCGGCCGGCATACCAGCGCGGACGCACATGGCCGCGCCGAGGCGCAGGCTGTGCGGATGACGCGCCGGCGCGTCGAGGCCGAAGCCGATTCGAACGCCGGCCTTCTGCAGCGCGACGATCGAGCGCATCTGGCGCTCGCCGTCACCCACATCGAAGGGCGTCGCGATGACGTCCATGCCGGACTCCTTGATCGGCTCGACAAGGTCCTCGGCCCAGAAGGAGCCGTAGAGCGCGCCCTTGAGCTGGAACGTCTTCACGAAGCCGAGCGCGCGGCCGATCTCCGCGCGGTCGTTGACGTCGACGAGCACAGGGAGCGCGCCGCTGACGGCGCGCGCGACTGCGCCCTCCGGCTCGGAGAAGCGAGCGTTGAGCTCCTTCATCGCGCCGGCGTAGCTGGTCGGGAAGCTGTTGAAGTTGAGCGCATCGCTGGAGACGCTCACCGCGAGGTGCGCGCTCGGCTTGACGACCTTGCCGCCCGCGGTCTTCACCACGGCGCTCTGGCCGCCGATCAAGCTGGCCGAGCTCGGGGCGAGGACCAGCGACGTGATGCCAGCCTGGCGAGCGCGCCGGTAGTCGGAGTGCTGCGGCGCGAAGGCGTAGCGCGCCTCCGCTTCCGGCATGACCTCACGAGTCGAGTCGAGCAGCTCTCCGCCGGCACCCTCGTTCGAGTGCAGGGCGATGAGTCCGGGCGAGATCGCACCATCGTGCTCGACCACGGCCGCGCCCTTCGGCGCATCGACCTTGGCGCCGACCTGCGTGATCACGCCGTCCTGCACGACGATGGAGCCGTTCTCGATCACGGTGCCGTCACCGACGTAGATCTTCGCGGCCTTGAAGACCATGGCGCGCCCGGGCAGGACGGACTTGGCCTCAACGGGGGTCCCGGTCGAGTCGACGGGCTGCGGCCCTTCGAGATCCCCCGGGAGGGTCGCCGCCATGGCGACGAGGAGTGCACTGAGCATCATCGGGTTGCTCCGGGGATCAGTTGGGGGAGACCGCGAGGCGGCCGCCGCAGAAGACGTATTGAATGCGCGAACCCGACTCGAGCGGCATGCCGTCGAGGACGAGGAGGTCCGCGTCCTTGCCGAGCTCGACCGTGCCGACGCGGTCCGCGACGTCGAACGCGCGGGCGGCACCGAGGGTCAGCGCGTGGAAGGCGTCGTCGCGGCTGAGGCCGTGACCGATCGCGAGCTCCGCGAGGAGCGGCAGGTCACGGGAGGCGCTCGCATCGCGTCCGCCCGTTCCGAGCAGCACATGAACTCCGGAGTCACGCAAGGTGGCGGCCAGCGAGAGGTCGCTGCCCTGGAACTCGTCGGCGGCGTTGGTGCCGCGGAGCGAAGGCCAGACGATGACCGGAATGCCGCGACTCGCGAGCTCACCGGCCATGGGGCCCGCCTCGGTTGCTCCGGCGAGAATCATCCGCACGCGCGAGAAGTCCTTGGTGGCGTCCAGGAGATTGCGGATCTCACCGACGCGGTGGACTTCGATGACGAGCGGGAGCTCCCCTTCGGCTACCTGCGCAAGAACGGCCTTGTCGGGATCGACACTCGGCTGCTTGGGCTTGCGGTCCTCCTTGTAGGACTTGTCCTTGTGCTCACTCCCCTTCTCCTTGGCCTTCTCGACGTCCTTGTCGCGGTCCTTCTTGGCCTTCTTGAAGTCCTTCTCGAGCTCCTCGGTCTTCTCCTCGATGGCCTTCTGCCACTCGGCGAGCTCGTGCTCGTACTCGAGCTGCGACTTGCGGTAGGCGCGGCCGGTCTCCAGGTTGGAGACGACCTTGTCGATCGCCGAGACGCGATCGAACACGTCCACCGGGCGGTCACCGGAGATGATGCGGAACGAGCCGTCGGGCCCCTGAACGAACTGCGACCCCTGATCGACGGAGAGTCCGACGCTCATGCCCAGGTCGGCGTCGGCGGCCACGACGGCCTCCTCTGCCACGTCGAGGTGCGGGTCGAGTCGAACGATCGCGCCGAGGCCGCCAATCTGTCCCTGCCAGCCGGCCTGGAGCCGAGCGAGGGTGACGCCGGCCCGCAGCGCCTCTTCGCGCAGGTGGTCTCCGGAGTACAGGTCGAGGCCGTCCGCGGTTCGCGCGGAGCCCACGAGGTTCGTGTCCGCCAACACACCGCTATCGACCCCGAGGGCCGACCACGGGTCGATGTACGAGGCACAGACGACGGCTCCGCGGACTTCGATTGCCCCTTCGGGCAGTGCGAGATCGGCGCCGCCGACCTGCACGATGCGTCCGTCACGGACGAGCACCGAAGCGTTCTCGCGAACCTGGCCGGGGCGGACGACCAAGCGCTCCGCCCGAACCATGTAAACGTCGGGGGTCGACTCGGCCTCGTCCTGGGACAGGGGCGTCGAACCGACGACCTGACCCGCGAGAGGGACGAACACAGCAATGGCCAAACCCATCCGGGCCGACCACGTCGCCTTGGACCTCATCCTCAAACTCCTGCTCTTCGGGACGCCCGTGGGGATACAGGCGGTGGAATCACCGGCCAAGTGGCCAGGTTGGGGAACTCGCATACGCCGGCTGAAGGGGACCCTGCGGCCGAGCGGGCGTGCACGATACTAGGGAAGATCGGCGGGCCTGGCGATGTTCTGAGTGCTTAAGTGCTGTGCGAACTGGACTTACGGGTCGCTTACCAGCACTGGGAATGGCGGTCGTGCGAAGCGCGCGACGCACCCCCGAGGACGGCTCGGAACCTCGCCGGTGGTAACCACCTGCTTGGGGGGAATTTGCGGAAGGCGCGTTCGGATGGACGGGCTCCGCGGCTCGTCCGCTTCGTGCAATCGCCGCCCCCTAGAGACCTCCACCCGCTGCTCCTCGAGAGGGAATACTGGCGCAGCCGCCTGGAAGAGCAGAGGTCCACGCGTCCCTTCCTGCTGATCACGCCTCGCCCCGACCTGTCGACCCGCAGCTGCGAGGTCCAGGAGATCCGCTTCCGCGCCCACGACGGCGTCCGCATCTGGGGCCTCGTGGGTCGCTGTCCATTCCTGCGGGACGATCAACCCGCTGCGCTGCGCCTGGTGGGCGCCGCGGAGGCCCCGCGGATCGATGTGATCACCGTGGAGCAGGGCCGGACGGAGTTCGTCGTTCAGATCCCGGCGGGTCGCCGGCTGGTGGATCGCGTGCTCGACGCCCTGCGGCTGCGGCAGATCGCCGCGGCCTACGCGCGCATCGACGCCACTCGGGTGGCGTTCCGGGAAGACGCCGAGCGCAGCGTGCCGGACGAGGTCCGGATCGTGGACAGGCTCTGCTCGGGCGGGCTGATCCGCTAGCTCGGCGGATCCGGTCGCCAGGGCGGACCAGGCACGGCGCCGCCAACCAAGCACTAGCCTTTGGCGGCCTTTAGGGCCCCACTTGGGACCAAGTAGGTGCCAAGGCGGTCTCCCTGGCGCAAGTCGTGGTGCCCCCTCGTACTGCACGACACACGGAAGAGGTCCGTTCTATATATACGCGCCAGTATACTACGAGACGATATACAACGATCCTGCCCCCTCGACTCAGTACCCGTCCCCACCAGAACCGCCGGAGACGATCGCCACCGAGGCCGAGGCGCCGATGCGGGTCGCGCCGGCCTGCAGCATGGCCTGCGCGACGTCGACGTCCCGGACCCCGCCGGACGCCTTCACTCCCATCGCGGGCCCGACCGTGCGGCGCATCAGGGCAACGTCCTCGACAGTGGCCCCGCCGGTCGAAAAGCCGGTCGAGGTCTTCACGAAGTCCGCGCCCGCTTCCTTCGCGAGCCGGCAGCCACGCACCTTCTCCTCGTCGGTCAGCAGGCAGGTCTCGAGGATCACCTTCAGGCGCGCGCCCAGGCGATGACACAGGTCCGCCAATCCGGCGATGTCCCGGCGGACCAGCTCGTCGTCCCCACCCTTCAGCGCGCCGACGTTGACCACCATGTCCACCTCGCAGGCCCCGTCCTCGATCGCGCGGCGCGCCTCGTAGGCCTTGACCTCAGGCGCGGAGGCGCCCAGCGGGAAGCCGACGACGGTGCAGACGAGGACACCGGAGCCCTGGAGGATCTCGGCGCAGCGCTTCACCCAGGTCCCGTTGACGCACACGCTCGCGAAGCGGTTGGCGAGAGCCTCGTCGCAGAGCGTGTCGATGTCGCGGACCGTTGCGTCTGGCTTGAGCAGCGTGTGATCGATCGTCGCGCCGAGCGTCCCGAGCAGCGACGCGTTCGCGCCTCGCACCGCCACGCGGCAGGCGCCCGCGTCGAGCACGGGTTGAACATGCTCGGGGCAGACTTGCACGTGGATCGAGGTGCAGCCCAGGGCTCCGAGCGCCAGGGGATCCAGACCCCGCTCCACCAGCTGCTGGGCGATCTCGAGCAGGATGGATTCGAGACGGGCTTCGTCGACGGCTCCGCGGTTCATCGGTTCTTCAGCTTCCGGCCCGAACTCGGGCCTCAGGGGCTCTTTCTTCAGGTCTTGGTCTCGGGCGCGAGGACCCGCCGCGTCGGCGTAGTTCGCCCGGCGTAGCGCCCCTCGATCGCCATGATCTTGTCCACGCGGCGCTCGTGCCGCTCAGCGCCTTCGGGCGTCGTCAGGAACACCTCCAGGAGCCGCGCGCACTGCTCTTCGCCGAGCAGCGGGCCGCCGAGACTCAGAACGTTCGCGAAGTTGTGCTCGCGCGCGTTGCGCGCGGTCGCCTCGTCCCAGCACAGCGCGGCGCGCACTCCGGGGACCTTGTTGGCCGCGATCGAGGAGCCGATCCCCGCGCCATCGATGCAGACCCCGAAGTCGGCGCGGCCGGTCGCCACCGCCTCTCCCACGGCCTGCGCGAAGTCGGGATAGTCCACGGAGTCCGTTCCGTGCGTCCCGAGGTCCAGCGGCTGGTGTCCGCGTTCGCGCAACCAGGCCACGAGCCGCTGCTTGAATGGGAAGCCGCCGTGGTCCGCCCCGAGCGCGACGCGCAGCGCGGCGCCCGAGGCCGCCACGCCCGACTCCTCCAGACGAATGCGGCGTCGCCAGGCCTCATCGCGCGCGAGCGGCGTGACCTGGGCCCCCGCCGGCACGCGCAGGCGACCGCCATCCGGCGTCCGCGCGAGATCCTCCTGGGTGATCAGGCCTCGCTCGCCTTGCGCGGCGCCAGTGGATCGCGGAGAGCGATCCTCTTCGCGCGCCTTCGATCCACCGAGCGCGACGTGCACGCCGCCGGCGCGCGCGCCTGGCGCGGCTCCCGGTCGGCGCAGCGCCTGCTGGGTCACGCGCTTCACCAGCGCTTGGAGTCGGACGGAGTCCATGGGTCGCAGAGTCTACCCGAGCCGGCGCTGACTGGCGCGCGCTCGGACCCGCGTCAGGGCCGTGGCTTCCCGCAGCTCCAGCAGAGCTCGAAGGTGATCGCGTTCTGCTCCTTGCAGGACGGGCAGACCCACTCGTGTTGACTCTTCGACTCCACGCGCGCCTTCGCCTGGTGATCGACCAGGATCGTTCGACCACGCTCGAGGTCGGCCTCGGCCACGAAGATGTCGACCATGCGAGCATCGGCGGGCAGCTCGCCGAAGCCGACCGCAGCGAAGCCGCCGGTCGACTTCGCCGCGACCCCTTGCTCCTCGAGAGCCTGGACGAGCATCGACGCCTCGATCGAGTCGACGGCGCGGTAGAGCAGTTGATTCAATTGCATTTTCTTCGTGTGTGACTCGGTCGCGTTCTCGTTCGCGAGCGCTGGCGCTGTTCCCTCGTGAACTCGATGATACCGCAATGAACTCAGGACTCCCCGAAGGCCTCTGGGATCGCGTTCGCGGGCTCCCCCTGCGGATCGATGGCTATCGCCTGCAGCCGCTCCGAATCGAGACGAACTCGAGCTTCACGCGCGAAACCACGATCGTGCAGCTCGAGGGTGGCGGACACATCGGGCGCGGCGAGGACGTCATCTGGGACGGGGCGACGCAGGCGAGATTTCGTGAGCGGGGACCGCACTTGCCGATCGCTGGGGCCCGCACGCTCGAAGCGCTCTCGGCACTCCTCGACGAGCTCGACCTGACGCCGGACCCGCCGCCCGTCGCGGACAACGCCATCTACAGGCGCTGGGCCTTCGAGAGCGCCGCCCTCGACCTCGCGCTACGCCAGAACGACCTGGGCATGGAGGAGGCGCTCGGCCGCTCCATCGCGCCGCTGCACTTCGGCGTGTCGCTCGGCCTGCACGACTTCGAGCCGATCGCGCAGCGACTCGCGCTGCACGCGGACATGCGCTTCAAGCTGGACGCCACGCCCAGCTGGAGCGTGGAGCTCTGCAACGCGCTCGCGGCCACGGGCGCGGTCGACGTCGTCGACTTCAAGGGCGCCTACGTGGGCACGCCGGTCGACGTCGCGCCGGACCTCTCGCTGTACGAGCGCGTCCTGGACGCCATGCCGGGCGTGATCGTCGAGGACCCGCACGAGGAACCCTCCATCCATGCGCTGCTGCGCGCTCGAGGCGCCCGCGTCGCCTTCGACGCACCCATCCACCGCTTCGAGGACATCGCGGCGCGCGGTCTCGAGTCCTCCTGCGTCAACATCAAGCCCTCGCGCTTCGGAACCTGGCGCGCGCTGTTCCATGCCTACGAGGAGTGCGCCGCGCGTGATCTCCCGATGTACGGCGGCGGCCAGTTCGAGCTGGGCGTCGGCCGAGACCAGATCCAGGTACTCGCTGCCCTCTTCCACTCCGATGGCCCGAACGATGTCGCACCGCGCGGCTACCACCGGCTGGACAGCGACGAGCCCCGCCCGGCGAGCCCGCTGCGGCTGTCGTTGAGCCGCGCCGGATTCGGGCTGGACTGAGCCCGGCCCAAGGGCGGGTCGCCCCGCCCCTACGGCCGCCCGCTCCCCGGCCGCGCCGCGCTGCCAGTCCCATCCGCCGTGAGAGCTCCAGTAGGGGCCAATGGCCGGGACTGGCGTAAGGGAATCGAGCTAGAGTACGCGCCCTCTCACCCACGCCGCTTGCGCTTCACCCCCACGGACGCACCGACGTCCGACACGCGCCATGACTCGCGACAAGACCCCCGTCATCGACCTCACCGAGTTCGAAACTCACGTCAGCGTCCGCCCCATGCGGATCGAGGACTTCGATCACCTGGTCGCCATGCAGGAGCGCTGCTTCCCGGGCATGACCGTCTGGCAAAAGGCACAGATCGAGAGTCAGCTCGCCGTGTTCCCCGAAGGTCAGTTCGTCGTCGAGTACGAGGGCGAGATCGTCGCCTCCTCGTCGTGTCTCGTCGTCGACTTCGAGCAGTACGAGGACTGGCACGACTGGAAGGTCATCGCGGATGGCGGCTACATCCGCAACCACGACCCCGAGGGTGACACGATCTACGGGATCGAGATCATGGTCGACCCGGAGTACCGGGGGCTCAAGCTCGCTCGTCGACTGTACGAAGCCCGCAAGCAGCTCGTTCGCGAGCGCAACCTGAAGCGGATCATCGTCGGGGGCCGCATCCCGAACTTCAGCAAGCACTCGGACACGATGACGGCTCGCGAGTACGTCGATGAGGTCGTCAAGCGCAACCTGTACGACCCCGTGTTGACGGCGCAGCTCGCCAACGGCTTCCACCTGGAGCGGTTGATCCCGGACTACTTCCCCGATGACAAGGACTCGCGCGGCTACGCGACGTTCCTCGAGTGGACGAACCTCGAGTACGAGGAGGACGGCGTCAAGCGCTACCGCTCCGTTCAGAGTGTCCGCTTGTGCCTCGTCCAGTACCAGATGCGCCGCGTGACCTCCTTCGAGGAGTTCGCGAGCCAGTCCGAGACGTTCGTCGACCTCGCCTCCGACTACAAGAGCGACTTCGTGCTGTTCCCGGAGCTGTTCACGACGCAGCTGCTGTGCCTCGTCGACGCGCCCGCGCCGTCGGTCGCCGCTCGGAAGCTCGCCGAGTACACCGAGAGGTACCTCGAGCTCTTCACCGACCTCGCTGTCTCATACAACGTCAACATCATCGGGGGCTCACAGTTCACGATCGAGGACGACAACCTCTACAACATCGCGTACCTGTTCCGGCGCAACGGGACGATCGGGAAGCAGTACAAGATCCACATCACTCCGAACGAGCGGAAGTGGTGGGGTGTGCTCCCGGGCAGGAAGGTCGAGGTCTTCGACACGGACTGCGGCAAGATCGCGATCCACATCTGCTACGACGTCGAGTTCCCCGAGCTCTCACGGGTCGCCGCGGCGAAGGGCGCGAAGATCCTCTTCGTCCCGTTCAACACCGACGAGCGCTACGGATACCTGCGGGTGCGCCACTGCGCTCAGGCACGCGCGATCGAGAACCAGCTCTACACGGCGATCGCGGGCTGCGCCGGCATGCTGCCGTTCGTGGACAACGCCGACATCCACTACTCGCAGTGCGGCATCTTCACGCCGAGCGACTTCCCGTTCGCCCGCGACGCCGTCGCGAGCGAGAGCATGCCGAACATCGAGACCGTGGTCGTCCACGACGTCGACCTCGAGCTCCTGCGACGCAACCGCCAGACCGGCACGGTGCGTCCGTGGACGGATCGGGCCAAGGAGGTCTACGCGGTGCGCTACACGGATCCCGACGGTGGCGAGGCCGAGTACTGATCGCGAGTCGGGGTTGGACCTGCTGACCACACGCCGCGGGCGGGCCTTCCTGCTCGCGGCCCTCTACTTCGCGGAAGGAGCGCCGATCGGCTGGCTGTGGTGGGCGCTCCCCACGCGCCTGCGCGCCGCCGGCGCCCCGATCGAGGACGTCACGGCGCTGACGGCGGCCCTCGCGCTGCCGTGGGCGCTCAAGTTCCTCTGGGCTCCGCTGGTCGACGGGCTGCGCGGCCCGAGGTGGGGCCTGCGCTCCTGGGCGATCGCCGCCCAGGTCGGGATGTCCCTGACGCTCCTGCCGCTCGCGTTCGGCGTGGACCTGGCTGCACCGGCCACGTTCGCGCCCCTGCTGCTCGCTCACGCGCTGCTCGCGGCGACCCAGGACGTCGCCGTCGATGGCATCGCCGTGCGAGTCCTGCGCGAGCACGAGCGCGGCAGCGCCAACGGCTGGATGCAGGTGGGAATGCTCGCGGGGCGCGGGCTCTTCGGCGGACTGGCGCTGCGCGCTGAGGAGTGGATCGGCTTCGAGGGCGTCGTGCTCGCGCTCGCGACGTGCGCGCTGCTGCCGGCGAGCCTGCTCGCGTTCGCCTCCCGGGAGCCAGCCGGCGCGCGCGCGGAGGTCGCCGGTCAGGAGCCGCTGGGCCAGCGCCTGCGGAGCCTCGGCGGCGTACTCGTCGCCCTGCTGACCTCGCGGCGGACCCTCGCCGCCCTCGGCTTCGCCCTGCTCGCGGGC
>CAYGST010000009.1:0-24784 GCA_964352415.1 uncultured Planctomycetaceae bacterium
CAGTTCAGCGCCGACGACGCTGTTGAAGAACAGGGTGCTGTTGTTCGGATCGTCCGCGCTGAACTGCGAGAACGAGTAGCCGAACTGGTTGCCGACCGCGGCGACCGTGTTCACCGGCGTGCCGGGGTTGTTGACCATCGGGTCGTTGTTCACGCCCGAGCCCGCGGCGTCCCACTGCGAGTAGCTGGCGCGCGCGTACGGCACGCCCGTCAGCGTCCCGCGGCTGATCGTCTGCGCGCTGATCGCGCCGCTGTAGAAGAACGGGTTGTTCGCGAAGTCCTGGCTCGCCTTGGCGAGCGGCGCGACGCCCCACGTGCGACCCGAGGTCGACGTCAGCGCGCCGAGGTCGAGCACGTAGTCGTTGACCTGTTCGGTCGTGCTGTTCTGGTCGAGGGAGTCGCCGGGGAGGACGCTGTTGATCGAGGTGCTGTCCTGGGCGTTGGCGGCGCCGGTGAGGGCGCAGGCACCGAACAGGATCGGCAGCGACTTGCGGATCTGGGGAATCATGTCGAGTGCGATCTCGGTGTTGAAACCGGTCGGAGACGGGGTGAGGCGGCCCGGGCAGTGGAGTCCCAGCGCGGCGAACGGCCGGCCGTGGGGGCGCCGACTCGGGGGACATGGGCGTCCTCCGAGTGCGGCGTAGTCTAGCGACGGGAGCCCGGATCAGGCGGACTCCGTGGCGGCCACTTGCCTGAAGATTGGGTGAAGCGCGAGCCGCACCGGCAGGGCGCCGTTAGGAAGGTGCATTTTGAGTGCGAGAGGCCGAGCGGGCTCCGCCTGAGGCCCGCTTCGGGCAATTCACGGTCTCCAACCCCTTGACAGGAGAGGAGATCTGATTTGCAATCTCCTAGCACCCGCGGCTGCCGTGCGTGCCTCGGCCCCCGCCTATGATCGTGTATTCGCTATTTCGGGGGCGGAGACGGAGAGAGGTGAACCGCGCGCCCCCGGGCCCGCGGGGGGGAGAGCGTGTCGGAGGTGGGCTCCGGCGTCCGAACTCGAACCCACCGATCCGCCGTCCCGGGGCACGTCGGCGTCGCGAGCCCGGCGGGGGAAGGTCCCGGCCGGAACGCTTCCAGATCTCGATGTATCAGTCTCGACTCCGCGGCGGGGTGGGTCCGGTCTCCCCGGTCCTGTTCGCCCTCGTCCTTGGCGCCGCCGCTCCCGCGGCCGCCCAGACTCGCACCTACACCACGAACGCCGATTTCGCCGAGGGCTCCCTCGTCGACGTCAACTTCGATCCACCGAACCGCGACCAGCTCCAGATCGACGACGGGGGCGAATTCTCGCTCCTGAGCGTCGCCTGCGGCGGTCTGGACACGGTCGTTCGGATCCGGACGGACACCGGCGAGGTGGTCGGGGAGTACCTGACGGCGCCGGGCAGCCTCGACGGCGACCCCTCGCGGGCGACGACCGACCTCGTGGGCAACGTCTGGGTCGGCAACCGTCTCGAGGACGGGGACGGCGCGACGGGCTTCGGCTCGGTCACCCAGGTCGGCGTCGTCATCGGGGGCACCCGGACGGACGCGAACGGGGTCCCGACGCCGAACGGCCAGTACCTGGCGCCGCCGTACACCTACTCCACGGTCGTCGACCGGGACGGGGACGGCCTGATCCGGACCTCGAACGGCCTCGGCGACGTCCTCGCCTGGCCCGACGTCACCGACGGCCTCGGGGGCAACCCCGCGCTCGTGGAGGACAGCGAGGACGAGGCCCTGCGCATCTTCCAGCGCACCCAGCCGATCCGGGTGCGCCACATCTCCGTCGACCCCGCGACGAACGATCTCTGGGCCGGGGGCTACCCGACCTTCCCGACCTCCTTCGACCAGCTGGACGGCACCAACGGGGCCGTCCTGTCCAACCTGGCCGCCGTTCCGCCTGGCTGTGGCGGTTACGCGGGGCTGGTGAGCTCGGCCGGGGTCCTCTGGTCGACCTCCGAGCTCGAGGGCCAGCTGTTCCGCAAGGACCTCGGCTCGGCCGCCGCGGCGACCTGCGTCAACGTGCAGACCAACGTGCGTGGGATCGCCGAGGCCGCCGATGGAACGCTGTGGACCGCGGGCGGCAACGTCCTGGTGCAGGTCAGCGCCGACGGAACGCAGACGACGACCTTCGGTCCCGCGGGGGCGCTCCAGCTCCACGGGATCGCGATCGACCCCGCGAGCGGCGACCTGTGGGTGGCCTCCTCCGGCTCGAGCGAGGTGCTGCGACTGGACAGCGCCGGAACCCTGATCACGCGCATCACCGCCGGCACGCAGCCGCGCGGCCTCGCGTTCGACGGCGCCGGCAAGCTCTGGGTCGCAAACCAGGGCTCCGATGACGTGATGCGCATCGATCCGGCGACGAACGCCGTCGACCTGACCGTTGCCCTGCGTGCCGGCGCGTCGCCCTACAACCCGAGCGACATGACGGGGACGATCACGTACAACGACGCCGTCTTCCAGGGCACCTGGAGCGTCGTCGCCGACGGCGGCGCGACGGGCACCACGTGGACCGACGTCTCCTGGATGGAGGGCCTCGTCGGAGACGGGCGCATCGACGTCTCCGTGCGCGCCGCGAACAGCCAGGGCGCGCTCGCCGGGCTGCCCTTCACGGCCGTCGGCAATGGCACCGGAATCGCCCAGACCGGCCGATTCCTCGAGGTTCAGGCCCTTTTCCTGCGCTCGACGGTCGCGGCGAAGGAGTCGCCGATCCTCTTCGATCTGACGGTGACGGGCGAGAACGAGATGATGGACGAGGACTGCCCGATGGCGCACCGTCGCCGGGCGGGCAGCCTGCTCGTGTATCCCGAGTTCGACAACGAATCGGGCTCGCAGACGCTGTTGACCCTCACGCACAGCCAGCCGGACGGGGGCGACATCGCGGTCGAGTTCGTCTACATCGACGGCGAGGGCTGCACGGAGTTCAACCGCACGGAGCTGTTGACGCCGAACGACACGCTCACGCTCCTGACGCGCGTCCACAACCCGGACCAGGATCGGGGCTACGTGTACGCCTTCGCGAAGGACGCGCTGACCGGCGAGCCGATCGTCAGCAACGTGCTGATCGGTCACTCGTTGATCGTCTCGGCCGGGATCGGGGGCGGACGCTCCGCGGGCAAGGGGCGCGGCGGCAACAGCGGGGGTCTCGGCGCGATCGAGTACTCCGTCAACCCCCTCGTCTTCGAGGGTCTGGCCGAGGGCGGCTTCACGGACGTGGACGGGGACGGGCTGCGCGACCTCGACGGCGTCGAGTACGAGATGGGGCCGGACGAGCTGCTCATCCCGCGCTTCTTCGGTCAGGGCGACGTCGACACCTTCGGCGTCTCGGCCTTCGACAGCTCGCTCGTGCTGCTGTCGCTCTCGGGCGGCGCCCAGTTCGACACCACCGTCGACTTCCTCGTCTACAACGACAACGAGGAGGTCTTCTCGGCCGAGCACACCTTCTACTGCTGGGAGAAGGTCGCGCTCCTCGACATCTCCGCGGTGTTCGGACAGAGCTTCCTCGCCAACGGAACGGCGCACGACCCGGGCGAGCTTCTCGGCGCCCCCGAGATCGAGACCGGTTGGATGCGCATCGACGGAGCGGTGGCGAACTCCAGCTCGACGGCGATCCACGATCCGGCCGTGTACGCCGTGCTGATCGAGCGCATCGGCTCCCTGGGCGGCGCGGACGCGCCGTTCGAGCTCTGCACCCAGCCCGGCGGCGTCCTGCTGCCGCGCGACCTCTCGGGCGGCCAGTAGGCCGATCGGAGCCCCAGCGCGGGTCGATCGCGGTTCCCGCGGTCGGCTCGCGCGTTCGTTCTGCGCCGGGCCGTCCCCGGCGGGTCCGTCCGCGTCGATCCCCGGCGAAAGTCCTCGTTTCGGCCCATGCTCCTCGCCGGACCCCCGTAGTCGGGGGATACTCCGACGGGCCCACCCCCCGAGCTCTCCACTCGCGACGACCTCCTCCCTCCGCCATGAAGCGCCTGCTCCTCCCTGTCCTCGGCTCCCTCCTCCTGTGCACCGGCTGTGACGACGTCCAGACCGCGACCACGGAGGTGCCCTCCGGCAACGCGGACGCGACCGAAGCCGCTGCACCGGCAGACCTGGATCAGCTGGTGGCCGAAGGGCGCGTGGACGACATCGTCGCGCTGCTCCAGCCGCGCTTCGACGGTGGGAGCATCGAGCCCCGCGAGGCGGCTCTGCTCGCGCGTGCGCGACTCGTCCAGGGGGAGGTGCCGAAGGCGATCAAGGTGCTGCGGACCTCGCTGGAGTCGTCGCCGGCGAGCACGGGGCTGAGCCTCGAGCTGGCGGAGGCCTACAACTCGATCGGGCAGTACAAGCCGGCCCTGAAGGCGCTGGAGGACTCGCGGGCCGCGGGCGGCAGCGACGCGGACCTCGCGCTGGCACTCGGCATGTCGCGCGGACTGAATCGGGACCTGAACGGCGCGCGGGAGGAGTTCGAGCGGGCCCGCGCCGCGGGCGGCGACGTCGACGACGTGGACTACAACATCGCGCTGATCGAGCTCGAACAGGGCAAGCTCGCCGACGCGGAGCGGCTCCTTGCCGGGGTCCTCGAGCGCAACCCCCAGCGCGTTCACGTGCGTCGGGAGCTGGCTCGCGTCCGCTTCCAGGCCAAGACCGCGTCCCTCGACGAGACCCGCGCCGCCGCAAACACCGTCCTCGAGTCGGACGAGAAGGACTGGCGCGCCTGGGAGCTGTTGGGGGATGTGGAGATGTCCGCCCAGGACTTCATGGCTGCCCGGACCTACTACACGAACACGCTGAAGTGGAGCTCCATCGAGGACGGCATCAGCCCGCCCCGGGTCGAGGAGAAGTACATCCTCTCGACGGAGTCCCTGCGCAAGGAGCTCGAGGAGCAGGGCATCGTCGACCCCGAGGCGACGGGCGGCGCCGTGAAGGACGCCCCGCCGCTCCCCGCGGGCGTCCTGGAGCGTCAGCGCGAGAAGGTCCGCCAGGAGCGCGCGGCCCAGCAGGGCGAGTCGCAGGACGGTCGCTAGCCGCGGCCGCGGTGGAGCCCCCCTCTGGGCGGGACCAGGGCTGCATGGCGGGCGGCTCCGGTCTCGGAATTCTTAATAGAAATTCCTAGAAAGTGCCCTGCCCATAAGAACAAGGGGCAGGTAGTCTTTGTCGTGGCGGGTCTGTCCCCGGCCTCCCGAGGGGGAGCCTGTGACCGGTGCGACCGTCCCCCGAACAGCCTTCCCTGTTCCCGATCGTTATCCCCGAGGAGCCCTTCCGCTCTTCCTAGTCCCCGCGCCTGGCGTCTGTTCAGGAGCCGTGGACACTACTTTCAGAGAATCCACAATGAACACCTCGACCTATCAGCAACGAGGAACTCGTGCCCTCCGGGCACGAATGGTCCTTCCCGTCGTTGCGACCTGTGCTCTGACCTTCATGGTCGGCTGCGGAGGGACCTCGGACGGGGACAGCGGCGGCTCGACCGCCGAGTCGAACGCACCGAACATCTCCGGCCTCGCTCCCCAGTCCGGCCCGCCCGCGGGCGGCACCCTCGTGACGATCTCCGGTGAGGGCTTCCTCACCAACGTCAGCGGGGCCACGACCGTCACCTTCGGTGGCGTCGAGGCGGACAACGTGAACGTCCTCGACGACGCGACCCTGCAGGTGACTTCGCCCTTGGGGACGAACGATCTCAGCGTGGACGTTCGCGTCGAGAACTCGCGCGGCGTCGCGACCCTCGGCAACGGCTTCGTCTACCTCGCGACCGCGACGATCATCAGTGATCTGAACTCGGACGGAGTGCCGGACATCGTCATCGCGGCGAGCAAGGACGATTCGGCCGCCCTCAACGCGGGCGCCGTCTACGTGTTCTTCGGCGTCGGCGGTGACGAGGTCATGGCCGACTCGCTGACCTCCGCGGCCGACGTCGTGATCCGCGGCAACGTGGAGAACGATCGCCTCGGCGCATCGGTCGTGACCGGCGACGTCAACAGTGACGGGCACACCGACCTCATCATCGGGGCTCCGCTGTCCGACACCCCGGTCGAGGATGCGGGCCAGGTCTCGATCTTCTTCGGTCCGCTGGGCAACAACCTCTCGCTGACCGGCGCCGATGGCGACATCGTCCTCAATGGTGAGGGCACGGTCGCTGGCGCCTGGTACGGAGTCATGGGTGACGAGTTCGGGGCCGCGATGGCGCTCGGCGATCGCAACGGCGACGCCGTGCTCGACCTGCTCATCGGCGCTCCTGGCGTCGACGTCAATGCAGGCCAGCCGGGCGAGCTCCGCGACGCGGGCCGCACCTACCTGTTCCTCGGCGGCGGCCTGCTGGCCAGCGGCGACGCGACTGCGGCCGACGAGATCTTCGACGGCGTGAAGAAGAGCGACGAGTTCGGCTTCGAGGTCTGCATGGTCGACCTGAACGCCGACGGCAACTCCGACCCCGCGGTCTCCTACGACGTCGCGCTCAGCGGCGCGAACCACCGCGGCCGGGTCGCCGTGTTCACGAACCCCGTCTCGCAGGCCAAGGCCAGCGACGCGGACGTGACTCTGTCGAGCGACGAGGACGACGACCGCTTCGGCTTCTCGCTGATCTGTGGTGACCTCAACGGCGATGGCCTCGAGGACCTGTTCGTCGGCGCGCCCTACAGCAACGCTCTGGGCTCCGTCACGGGCCGCGTCTACGCGTTCCAAGGTGATGCTGGCATCTCGAACATGGGCGCCTACTCGGCGAACATGATCATCAGCGGCCAGCTGACCGGTACCGGCTTCGGTTCGGAGCTCGCTTCGGCGGACGTCAACGGCGACGGCTACGGCGACCTGCTGGTCGGCGCTCCGTTCGCGACGGCCGCGGCGACCTGGGACGGACAGGTGTTCGTGTTCTTCGGCAGCGCTGCCCCGGCGGACACGGTGGCCTACGCCGCCGACGTGGTGCTCTCGGGCGAGTCGCTCCCGGGCGAGCGCTTCGGCAGCGCGATCGAGGTCCTCGACAGTGACGCCGATGGCATCGCCGACATCATGACCGCAGCCGCGGGTCACGGAGCCCTCTCGGGCCGTGTCCACGTGTTCCAAGGCCAGGAAGACCTCGCCGACACGCTCGCGGAGAGCGACGATCTGACGCTCACCGGCGAAAGCGAGGGGGGGAGTTTCGGCTCCTCGATTTCTCGCGGGAAGTAGGCTCGAATGCCCACAAACGAGGGCCCGGGACGCCAATGGCGTCCCGGGCCCTCTTCGTTCTGTGGTCTCGTCCCGGGGCTACTTCTCCCAGGCCTCCTTGCGGTTCAGGAAGGCGCGCACACCTGAGCCCACCGGTCGGGCCTTGGTCGCGCCGACGATGACGACGACGTCCATACGCCCGTCGTTGTCGATGTCGCCCAGGGCGCCGCGTCCGCCCGCCTCGCTGCCGGCCAGCATGCCGATGGCCTCGAAGTTCCCCGCGCCGTCACCGCGGTAGACGGTGGCGCCGAGGCCGGGGCCGATCGTGATCAGGTCGTCGCGGCCGTCACCGTCGAGATCCGCGGCGAGCACGTCCTTGTAAGCCAGCCCGTCCTCGAGGCCCTCTCCGAACCTCTCCCAATGGTCGGGAGCGTCCGCACCGCCGACGACCCAGCGGTAGACGCCGAGGCTGTGGCGCTCGGAGACGGGGACTCCTGGGTCGCACATCCCGGCGAAGGCGATCTCGAAGACGCCGTCGCCGTGCACGTCGATCGGGACGAACGAACGCAGGACGTTGCCCATCTTCTTCGGCGGAACGGGGAGGCCCTCGGAGAGATCGTCGAAGCGCACGGTGCCCTCTTCGCTGAGGTGCGTCGTGTAGAGCAGGCAGCTCCACTCAGCCGTGACGAAGATGTCGTCGAGGCCGTTGCCGTCGATGTCGTGCAGCTCGATCTGGTTGCCCATCTTGCTGCGGCCCATGAGGTCCTGGTGCTGAGGCTGCAGCTCGAAGGTGCCGTCGCCGCGCCCGAAGTAGACGCCGAGGCCACCGGAGCGGATTTTGAACTGGGCGATGGTCACCGCGTCCAGGTGCTCGTCGCCGTTCAGGTCGCCCAGGGCCACGTCGAGGGCGAGGAATGGACTCTCGGCCGCGCCCTCCAGCTCGGTCCAGTTCATCTGGCCGTCGTTCAAGAAGACGCGCAGGCCCGCCTTGTGTGCCGCGAACAGGAAGTCGTTGTCGCCATCGCCGTCGACGTCCCCGATGGCGCTGCCGCCGTACATCAGGTTGTCGGCGATGCCCTTCATGCGGGGCTCCCAGGTGCCGTCGGGCATCGAGCGCCAGACGTTCAGGCCGTTCTCCTCACGATTGGAAGCGATGAGGTCCGCGCGACCATCGCCATCCAGGTCTCCGAGGCAGGGGTGCTCGCGCCAGGTGCCGCCCTCGGGCAGGCCAGCGCTGGCGCTCTCGAAGCCGATCTCGGGCAGCCCGCGGACGGTCTGGAGGGTCGGGGCGGCCACGATGGACGGCTCACCGACCAGGTCGCGGAAGCTCTTGGGGGGCGACGTGGACGTGGACGTGGAGGTGCCCGCTTCGCCCGAGCCGGTGGAGTCCGAGCAGCCGATCCCGAGGGTGGCGATCACGAGGCCGGCGAGGACGAGGGTGGGGGAGGAGGACTTCATGGCGAAACTATCGGTGCTCAGGGGTCGGCGAGCCAAGGGCTCTCCGGTCGGAATGCCCCTTGGGGGGCCAGAATGGGGGCGGTACGCCCGTCCAGTGGGGGGCTCGAGCAAGAAATGCGGATTCCTGGCCGATTGAGACTTGCGTTGAGCGGCAGACTCCTGTGAAATGCAGCTTCCTGGAAAGGGGGTGCCGGCCTGCAGGCCACACCTCGCGACCAGGCGCTTTGAAATCCCATCATTGCAGGGCTTCCTCAAAAAAAGCCTTGCCTGTTCGCCGAGGAGGATGATATGCATCATCCTTCGAAAGCCAGCAGTGCTGGGGCCTCTTCCCCAACTCGTCCGGTCCTCACGGCGGTCCACTTGGGCCCCGGTCCGAACGGTTGAGTGTGGAGAAGGGTCAATGCAACCACTTTCCCAACCCACGTGTGTGCTTCGGTTCAACCGTCCGCGGCTGACCGAAAACGAGTGTTACCTAGGCTTCAACTCCTTCCCAGAGAGAGCATCATGAGATTCCAAAAAATCGTCCTCACGGGCCTGACCGCTATTGCCAGCCTTGGCATGGCCTCCGAGGCCTTCGCGGGCGGTCGTACGGCGGGCAGCCTTCTGCTGTACCCCGAATTCGACAACCGCGTCGGTGACGTCACGGTCCTGACCATCACCAACGTCGACGACGCCATCGAAGTCGACGTCGAGTTCGTCTACATCGGCCGTTTCGGCACGAGCGAGAACGAAGTCAACTGCGCCGAGTTCAACCGTGAGGAGACCCTCACCCCGAACGACACGCTGACCCTTCTGACCCGCGCCCACAACCCGCAGATGGAGCAGGGCTTCGTCTACGCCTTCGCCCGCGAAGGTGTTGCGAACCCGATCCTTCACAACGGTCTCATCGGCAACGTGCTGACGATCCAGGGCTTCGACGCCATCGAGTACGGCATCAACGCCGTCTCGTACATGGGCATCGACCCGACCGACGACGGCAACGGCCTTCGTGACCTCGACGGCGTCGAGTACGAGGAAAGCCCGGCGGAGATCCAGATCCCCCGCTTCTTCGGTCAGACCGGCGCGTTCATGAGCGAGCTCGTCCTCATCGGCCTGTCCGGTGGCGCGCAGTTCAACACGACCGTCGACTTCCTGATCTACAACGACAACGAAGAAGTGTTCTCGTCCGAGCACACCTTCTACTGCTGGGATCGCATCCCGCTTGCCGACGTCTCGCAGCTCGTCACGAACGACTTCCTGGCGAACAGCACCAACAACGACCCCAACGAGCTCCTCGGCATGCCGATGATCGAGACGGGTTGGATTCGCATGTGGGGCGCGATCGCCTCGTCGACCAGCACGGATATCGCCGACCCGGCCATCTACGCTGTTCTGATCGAGAAGATCAACAACTTCGGTGGCGCCGACCTGCCCTTCGAGGCCGGTGCGAACGCCAACGGCAAGCTCCTCGCCCGTAGCCAGGACGGCACCTTCTAGGTTCCTCCCTTGGCTCGCGGACGGGACTCAGGCTTCCTCTTGACGAGGGTCGTTTCCTGACCTGCTCACGCGGAGCAAGAATCGAGGGCTCGAAAGCGCCCACCTGATCCCAGCGAGATAGATTTCGGGGAGTCGAGCGGTCCGCCGCTCGGCTCCCCGGCTCCATTCCCGAGAGAGTTCTCCCACCCGCACACCGCGCGACGTACCGCGACGCGCACCGACCGCACGACTTCCTTCCACGGACACAGAATCACCATGAGACTTCAACACCTCTTCGCGGCCCTCGGAACCGGGGCCCTCTTCGCACTCGCCGGATGCTCGGACGAGGTGGGCGCCGCAGCCAACCCGGGAACGTCCACCGAGACGCCGGTGGTCGAAACGGCTCAGCCCGTCGCGAACCTCGCTCCGGACCTGTCCCTGGTCGAGGCTCGTAGCGTCGAGCGCTGGAAGCTCGTCGTCGGTGCAGACTGGATCCAGGTCTACGACTTCCTCGTGCCCGCCATGAAGGCCGAGATGTCCATCGGGACGTTCTTGAGCAACAAGGAGCACCACGAGTACCGCAACCCCTCGGAGCCGCGCCTCATCGGTAGCCGCGACAATCTCGCCTTCCTGGAGTGCTCCGCGCTGTGGACACCGCATCACCCGGTCCTCCAGACGGCGAAGAACGCTCCCGACGACATGACGGACGAGCTGCACATGGTGGAGACCTGGGTGTGGCAGGGCGGGACCTGGTACTTCGCCAAGAACGAGCGCGTGCGCGACTTCTTCGACGCGAACCCCGACATCGCCAAGAAGGGGAAGAAGGGCAAGAAGGGTGAGCCGGCCCCCGAGCAGGCGGACGCGGCGCAGGATCAGTAGCCTCGCAGGCGTCCCGCTGGCGGCGCGCTGAGCGCTGCTCAGCGCTCCCGCCAGGAGCTGACGGACAACGCGACGGCCGGGCCCACGAGAGTGGGTCCGGCCGTCTGCGTTCGTCGAGCGGGGGAGGTGGTTGGCGCTGCTCGAGGGGGCTGGCGCGAGTTTGGGGACTCCTAGATGTCGCCGTCGCTCAGTTTTCTTTGCAACTTCCTATGTCCTGCTGGTTCGGCGGCGGGGAAGTCAATTGGATCTAGGAAGAAGGATTGATTTTTGGGCCGGATCATGGCCTCATCTACCCCTCGGCACCACACTGCCGAGCGTGGACACGCGTCCGACCGAGCCGCCCTCACCGCATGGGGCGTGGCTTAGTTCGAAGGAGGGCGCGTGCCATGGGAGGGTCAGCGACGGGGTGGACCGCTGATCATCCAGGAGGAGTATCCACCTTGGTAAGGACAACATGATTCACCGCCTAATCTTCGCCGGTCTTGTGCTCGCTGGTCTGTCCAGCACTGCTCTGGCCTCGCAGGGTCGCAACCCCGGCAGCCTGCTGCTGTATCCCGAATTCGACAACCGCGTTGGTACTCGCACGGTCTTGACCGTCACCAACGTCGACGTCGACGAAACCAATGATCCCATCGCCGTGGAGTTCGTCTACGTCGGGCGCTTCACCGGCCCGAACACGGAAGACAACGGTTGCCTCGAGTTCAACCGGACCGAGATCCTGACGCCGGCCGACACGTTCACGTGCCTGACCGACCGTCACAACCCGGACCAGGACCAGGGCTACGCGTTCCTCTACGCCAAGAGCGTGGACACGGGCGAAGCGATCACCCACAACTTCCTGACCGGCAACGTCATGACGGTCGACGGCTTCGACACCTTCGAGTTCAGCGTGAACCCGGTGTCGTACCGCGGTCTCGCGGCCGACAACGGTGACGGCGACCTGATGCTCGACAACGTCGAGTACGGCGGCACGCCGGCCGAGATCGTCATCCCGCGCTTCCTCGGTCAGAACGGTGTCCGCATCAGCGACCTGATCCTGATCGGCCTGTCGGGCGACGTCGACTCCGACACGATCGTCGACTTCCTGATCTTCAACGACAACGAGCAGGTCTTCTCCAGCGAGTACACGTTCCGCTGCTGGGAGCGGGTGCCGCTGACGAACATCTCGAACATCTTCATGAACGACTTCCTCACGGACTGGACGAATCACGATCCCGACGAGATCGTGGGCGCCAGCAACGTTGAGACGGGCTGGATTCATCTGATGGGCCATCAGTATGGGGACCAGAACGAGTCGTTCCCCGACCCGTCGATCTACGCGGTGCTCATCGAGCGCATCGGCAACTTCGGCGTGTCCGACCTGCCCTTCGAGATGGGTCCGGATCGCACGAACGGAGTCCTCCGCGCCGTCGTCTCCGGCAACTAGTCGGAGCGCCGGACTCGCCGGCGAGACTGTCCACATCAGGCTCCCCCCGACGTCTTCCGTCAGGGGGAGCCCGTTGACCTCTCCGACGATTCGGCCAGAGAACTGGCCCACGCTGTGGCGGGACAAGACTTGCCTGGCCCGCCGGTGGCTGCCCACCCCGTATCGTCACCGCTCGGCTGAGACTGGGAGCAGCTGCCCCCCGCGTTTCACCTCTTCGGCGTTTGGAAGGAGGCGCCGAAGTCGCCACTCGTGAGCTTGCCGCTCCCGGACCTTGGTCCGGGAGCGGCGTTCTTCGATCTGGGTGAGCGCATCGCATCGCCGCTCGCTAGGCTTCTCGCCTTGCACCCGGTCCCGCTCCCCGCCAAGGCCTCGCCCGACCCATCGCGTCGGCCCGCGTCCGACGCGAAGCGTACGAGCCGACCTCGTCATGACCCGGACCTTCAGCGACGACGAACTCCGCGCCACGCTCCAGGAGCGTTTCGGGCACGCCGAGTTTCGTGGAGCTCAGCTCTCCGCCATTCGCGCGGTCCTCGAGGGGCGCGACGTCCTGATCACGCTGCCCACCGGCGGCGGGAAGTCACTGGTCTATCAGCTGCCAGCGCTCCTGCTCGACGGATTGACCCTGGTCGTCAGCCCGCTGATCGCGCTGATGAAGGACCAGGTCGATGCGTTGTGTCGCCAGGGGATCGCCGCGGCGGAGGTGAACTCCTCGGTGCCCACCAAGGAGAGAGCGGGGCGGCTGGCCGCGGCGGAGCGCGGCGAGCTCGACCTCCTGTTCGTCACCCCCGAGCGCTTCCGCAGCCCGAGCTTCCGCGCGGCCCTCCCGCGTCTGAAGGTGACGCGACTGGCCGTCGACGAGGCCCACTGCATCAGCCACTGGGGCCACGACTTCCGGCCCGACTACCACCTCCTTGGCGACTACCGCGCTCTGCTCGGATCGCCGCCGACGACCGCGCTCACGGCGACCGCTACCCCCGACGTCGCTGACGACATCGTCGGCTCCCTCGGGCTGCGGGATCCGTTCGTCCACCGCGGGGGGATCGAGCGTGAGAACCTCTTCCTGGCGTCGACTCGCGTTCACCTCGCCGAGGAGAAGGTGCCGCTGCTCGCGGAGCGGATCGCTGCCGTCGATGGCCCGGGCATCGTCTACTCGGCGCTCATTCGCGACCTGGAGCACCTCCACGGGTCGCTGCGCCGCCGAGGGATCGCGAGCCTCGTCTATCACGGCAAGCTCTCCCCGGCCGAGCGCCGCCGGATGCAGGAGCGCTTCATGGCGAGCGACACGGATGTGGTCCTCGCGACGAACGCGTTCGGGATGGGCGTGGACAAGGCGAACATCCGCTTCGTCCTGCACGCGCAGGTGCCCCGCACGCTGGAGGCCTGGGCTCAGGAGGTCGGTCGAGCCGGACGAGACGGCGAGCCCTCGCTCTGCGAGCTCCTCTACTTCGAGGAGGACGTCGCGATCCAGCAGAACTTCGTCCAGTGGGCCAACCCGAGCCGCGAGTACCTGCTCGGCGTGTACGAAGTGCTCCGCGGTTGGGGAGAGCGGCTGCAGGCCAAGGACCTCGACGACCTGCGCGACGAACTCCTGATCAAGAACCGGGGTGACAACCGCGTCTCCATCTGCCTCAAGTGGCTCGAGGTGCTGGGGGTGACCCGCGGCTCCTTCGAGTCGCACGACCTCGCGCTCGCTCGCGAGCTCGACCCGAACGAGCTGCCGGACTTCGTGGGCAGCGAGGAGAAGCTGCGCTCCGATCTCGAAGGCCTCCTGGCGATGGTCCGCTTCGCTGCGGGCACGGAGTGCCGCCGCGTGACCCTCGCGCGCCACTTCGGGCTCGAGGCGCCGGAGGTGCCCTGCGGGGGCTGCGACGTGTGCGTCGATGCTGAGGGCTGGCGCGCCGAGCGAGTTCGTCCTCGGTCACCGGGGAAGACGTCGGCCGCGAGTCTGGAGGCTGAGCTGCCGGCTGCACCCGACGGCGGCTCGCGCGGCGCACGGCCGTCCGAGGGCGGCGAGTTCCGGCGGGGGGACTGGGTCCGAGTTGGCGGCCGTGGCCTGGCGCAGGTCGTCCGTGTCGATGAGGACGGCAATCGAGTTCGTCTCACGATCGAGGATGCTCGAAGCCTGAAGCGCCGCTCGGTCGATCCGCGCAAGGTCCGCGTCGTTCTGCTCACGGACGGCGAGGGAGCCTGAGCGCTCGACGGGGCTGAGACGCTTACGCTCTCGGCCCTCCCCTCCTTCCTCGCTGCGGTGGGACAGCCGACGAGGCGCCCGTGCGCCGCGGTTCGCCCGTGCGCTCAGTGACGGGCTCCAGGTGTCTCACGGCCAGACATTGCACATGGGGGATGGAGCCGCCCGCGCTCCACTTCGGCGTGCACGGCGCGGTGCCCTGCTCGGGCCGCGCCCGGCCTCACTCCTCGGAGCGCGGGTGCGGGCGCGGTCTCTAGTCGCTCCAACGGCGCTGCGTGGGGTCACGTCCAACGAGAGAGGCCCGGGTCGGCGTGCCGACCCGGGCCTCGTGCGTGGATTGGGCTCCCTCGCCTTCGAGCGCGGGGAGGCCCTCCCAGAGTTTGGCTACTCGCCGCTCAACGAGTTGGGCAGGAGCACTCCATTGAACTGGGCGCAGGTGTTCCAGGGCAGGTCCGCTGCCATCTGGGTCACGGCGTTCTTCTCGACCAGGATCGCGTAGAAGGCCGGGTCCTCGATCGACGTGCTGACCGAGTTGGCCGTGCCGCCGTCGATGCGGATCCAGCCGGACTCAGCCGAGGGGTCGCCGAGGATCTCCTCCGGATCCTGATTCGTGCCGTTCTTGAGGTAGTCGTTCAAGAACAGGTTCGTGATGGACTGGAGCGGCGTCCGCTCCCAGCAGAAGAACTCGTACTGCGAGCTGAACACCTCTTCGTTGTCGTTGTAGATCAAGAAGTCCAGCGTCGTCGTGAACTGCTTGCCACCCGTCAGGTTGATGAAGATGAGCTCGCTCTGGCGCTCCTCGGTCTGGCCGATGAAGCGCGGGATGAGGATCTCGTCGGGGACCGGCTCGTACTCCGTGCCGTCGAGGTCACGGTGGCCGTTCCCGTTGAGGTCGGTGAGCGGGAAACCGCAGGGGCCGTTGCCGGCCGTGTTGCCGTCAACGTCCATGCCGATCCCGCGGAAGCCGATCGCGTTCAGCGAGTAGGCGATTCCGTCGAAGCCGTCCATGACGAGCACGCTGCCGATCAGGTGGTTGAACACCACGGCGGGGCCCGTCTGGTTGCAGGTGGCGTACATGTACGCGTACCCGTGGGTCTGCTCGGCGATGTAGGCGCTCGTGAGGAACGTGAACGTGTCGTTCGGCGTCAGCTCGACGGAGCGGTCCGCGCGGGCGCAGTTCGTCCCGTCCACGTACTCCAGCTTGACGCGGATCCCGTCGGTGTACGAGGTGTTCGTCACCGTGTGGACCGTCGTCATGCCCTCCCGGTTGTCGAACTCCGGGAAGATCAGGAGGCTCGACGGATTCCGGTGGTTCGTCTCGGGACAGGGGATGGGCTCGACCGTGATGCAAACCTGCGCCTCGTCGAAGTCACAGATGTTGCCTGCGCCGTCGGTGTCGAAGATCCGGTAGGTGAAGCAGCACTCGCCCTCGAAGTCGGGGGCCGGGGTGAAGATCCACTGACCGGTTCCGCCGGGATCCGGCTCGAGCGTACCGCAGTCCGGATCCCCATCGACGACAATGATCGTGCTGCAGTCGAGCGTGCACCCGCAGCCGGTCTTGTCGTCGACGTCCGTGTCGTTCGCGCACAGGTCGATCAGGACGGGCTGGCCGACGAAGGTCGTCTTCGAGTCGTCGTTCGCGACCGGGGGATCGTTCACGGGGTTGATCGTGACCGTCACCGTGGCCTCGTTCGACGTGGAGCAGATCTCGCCGCTCCCATCCGTGTCGGACACCGTGTAGGTGAAGATGCACGGGCCACAGTAGTCCGCCGCGGGCGCGAAGCGCACGACGAAGCGGTTGTCGCGGTTGCTGAAGACGATCGTCGGCTCGCCCTGCGTGCAGGCGGGGTCGAAGCTCGTGATCTGGATCGTCGAGGAGTCCAGCATGCAGCCGCAGCCTTCGGGGCCGCCGTCGTCCGGGTCGCTGTCGTTCAGGGTCACGTCGATCAGGACGGCCATGTCCTCATCGGTCACTGCCGAATCGTCGACGGCCACCGGGGGATCGTTGTTGCCGAGCACCTGGATCGGAATCGGGCAGGGCTGGATCACCGAGAGCGGCGGGTTGCCCAGGTCCGAGATCGAGAAGGTGATCAGGCACGGACCGCAGAAGCCCGGGGCGGGCGTGAAGCGGAAGATGCCCTTGCCTTCCGGGGTGAAGGAGCCGCCGCAGTCCGACATCGGCGTGATCGTGCCGATATCGAGGCCGAAGCCGCAGTCGTTCTTCTCATCGATGTCCATCACGTAGTCCGTGAAGTCGATGACGACGGATCCGTTCTCCGGGATCGGAGGGATGATCGGGCCGGCCACGCACTCGGGACGGTCGTTCACGGGGCGGACGTTGAAGTTGATCGTGCAGCTCACGCACTCGCCGCCGGCGTCGCAGATCGTGAAGTCGATGCTGCACTGCCCGCAGAAGTTCTCCGGCGGGGTGTAGCGCACCTGGCAGCCGCCAAGCGACTCGATCAAGCCTCCACAGCTCGCGGTCAGACCGGAGAGCGTGTTCGGGTCGATGAGGCCGCCGCAGCCCGTTGCTTCGTCCGGATCCACGACGTAGTCGCAGATGTTGAAGATCACCGGGGTGTCCTCGTTGACGGTGAGCACGGGCGGGTTCGGGTTGCAGATCGGCGGATCGTTCTCCGGCGCGATGCGGAAGCGCAGCTCGCAGTCCTGCGGGATCGAGCGACCGTTGGAGTCGCTGATGTTGAAGAACAGCGAGAACGGGCCGCCGCACTGACCGGGCAGCCCACCGACCGTCACCTGGCAGGGGCCGGGCCCCGCGGTGGCCACGAGCTGGGGGCTCGAGGTCGAGAACGTCAGCGTGCTGCAGTCCAGGTCGCCGCCGCCGCAGTTGTTGCCTGCATCGGGGTCGAGGACGAAGTCGCTCAGCGTGAGCACGACCGTTCCGTCCTCGGGGATCACGATCGGCGGGCCGCCGGGCGTGTTGCAGATCGGCGGATCGTTGACCGGCGCGACGTTGACGATGATCTGGCAGTCGCCGGTGCTGAGCGGGGGCGTCCCGCTGTCCGAGGCGCTGAAGGTGATCGTGCACATGCCGCAGAAGTCCATCGGCGGCGTGAATCGGTACGAACCGCCGCCGAGCGGCGTGAACGTGCCACCGCAGTCGCTGACGGGCGTCCCGATCGAATCGCAGTCGATGCCGGCGCCGCAGCCGTTGACCTCATCGATGTCCGTGACGAAGTCACAGAAGTTGATGACGATCGGCGTGTCCTCCGTGGCCTGGATCGGCTGCGCAGGCGTGTTGCACTCGGGGGGGTCGTTGATCGGGTTGACGTTGATGATCACCGAGCACTGCGTCGAGGCTCCCTCCTCGTCCAAGACGGTGAAGGAGAAGGAGTCGGGCCCGCAGTAATTCGGGTTGGGCGTGTACGTGACGACGAAGGAACCACAGGTGTTGCACCCGGGCGCGCCCAGCATCGCGTTGTTGCCGAGGCCGCTCGCGGACGGGACGTTCAGCTGGCCGTTGGCCGGCGGCGTCACGATCCCGAACGAACCGCAGTCGATGCAGCCGTCCATGTCGAACACATAGTCGAACAGGTCGATCATCGCCACGCCGTCCTCGTCCACCTGGACGACGGGGGCGTTGGGCACGCACGTCGGGGCGACGTTCGGGCAGTAGATGTACTCGGCGACGGCGAAGACGCGGCCCTTCGTATCGAAGGAGATGTCGAGGATACCGCAGCTCGTCGTGGTGATCGTCGCGATGGCATCGGCCATGAAGTCGACGAACTCCGGGTTCTGACCCTGCTGGACCCACACGGCGAGGTCGGTGCTCGGGATGAGCACTTCGGTCTCGGGAATCAGGTCGTTCCAGGTCGTCGTGAAGTGGTCTTCACCGGCGACGCAGGACAGGCCGGCGGGGGGGCCGACCTCGGTGCCAATGCACTCGAGGTTGGTTCCGTCGGTCGTCCCCAGGAAGAGGGAGGGCTGCGGCGTGAGGTCGCCCTGGAACGCGAGAGGCGGCGGGGAGACGTTCACTCCGGGGGTCACGGAGTTCAGCTGGCCGATCAGACCGCGGCTCGCAGAGAGGAAGCAGCAGTTGGTCGCGGACTGGTTGTCGGCGCAGAACTGACCGGTGTACTGGGCTCCAAAGCGGAGCTTGACGCCGAGCAGAGTGCCCAATGCCGGGTCGAACTTCTGAACTGCGATGGGCGCGGGGACGCCGGTCTGTCCGAAGTCCAGGTCCTGCACCGAGACACAATCAGCCGGGAAGCAGCCGGTCTCCGTGGTCACGAGCGGTGTGCTGCCGTCCGGGCAGTTGCCGACGCCGAGCGCACTCGTGTTCAGCACGGAGCGTATCGGGCCACCGGCTGCGGGGGCGGTGCTGCCCAAGGACTGGGCTTGGGCGGGAGCCGCCGGGATCGCGCTCAAGGCGGCGAGCCCGAGGGTGACGGCGAGAAGACGACGCGTCGCGGGGCCACCGAGGGCGGTCCAGCGAGCGGGAGCGGGGAGATGCAGATCCATAGGGATGGCGTTGACGATGCGTCCAAGAGACGCACGTTCGAGGCGGGTGCGGCGAGTCACCTGCTTCCTCCTGGGGTGGGTGTGGAATCTAAGCTGTGGGATCAAAACGCGCGCGGCGCGGTGGCCGCGTGCGCTCCCGGGGCTGGAACAGTGGGCGCGTGCGGTGCGCCACGGTGGTCCAGCCCACTCCATTGATGAACTCGGATCGTACCGACTCGGAGGGGTCGACGAAAGCGACGTAAAGGCGATTCCGCTGCGCGGCTAGAGCGATATTGAGAGTCGTTCCTGGCCCATCCATCGCTTCCTGGGCACCGTTGACGAAGTTGCATTTGGAGGTTCGAAGTGCAACTTCCTTCCTTGAGTTAGGAAGATGCAATGCGGCGGCGAGGAGATGCTGGGAATGCCCGTCTTCGAGTCCTGAGGCCGTGGTCAGGCCCGTTCCGGTGATTACCGCCAATTGCGCATTACTAGGTTTGTTCCGATCCGCGAATAGATGGGGCCCCTTCGGAGTTTGGGCTCCAGCGATGCCCCTTGAACTCGAGAGGGGATCGAAGTACAGATTGCTTCCCCGATTCCGCAATCGCGCGCCCCGGACTCCCTGACCCAGGGAACCTCCGGGCTGCCCGAAACGGCCCCCAGTCCCCATCGTGTCTTGAACTCCACGACAGTCCACGCGCTCGGATCACGAGCGCTGTTCCTTCTCGTGCTCGCCCCGCTGGGCGCTGCTCAAGCGGTTGCCCCGACCGCGACTTCCCCGATCCAGCGAGGGTTCATCGACAAGACTCCGTCGGGTGAGCAGGTCGTGGTTCAGAGCGCCACGGTCCCGCTCTTCGCGGCGGGTGGGGGAGGCCAGCAGGATCTCTCTGGCTCGCTGAACTCGAGCCTTCTCTGGCGGCGCGAAAGCGACGGCAGCTGGATCGCCGAGTCCGCTTCCCTCGGCAACCACGGAACCGAGGTCTTCGTCGAGTACGGCGACTTCGACAATCGGGTCGCTCTGCTCTCGGGTCATGCGTCGACGGCGGAAACCGCCCTGTGGCAAGTCGACCAGATGAACCTGAACGTGCGCCGCCGCGTCGACTCCTCGGAGTTCACCTCCGTACACGCGTCCGCGCACCTGCTCTACGACGAGGTCGCCGACATCTGGCAGGCGCAGCTGCGCAAGTTCTCGCTTGGGTCGACGGCGCCGGACTGGCAGTTCGATTCCTCGATCGTGAGTCTCTCGCCGGACTACCTTGACGTCGCCGTTTCCGATGACGGCCAGCACATCGTTCTCGTCGAATGGGACCCGACGCTGAGCAGTAGCCGCGTGAGCCTGTTCGGGCCCGATTCCGGCATTCCCGTGGCGATTCACGCCGTTCCGAGCTTCGGTGGCGTGCGTCGCTTCCAGCTCTCCGAGGACGGCTCGACGCTGCTCCTCGTCTCGAATCAGAAGGTGACGCTCATCGACGTGGCCTCGGGGGCCGTGCTCTACGACGACTACCTCTTCGGCATTGCGGAGTACTTCTCGTTCGCGATCTCCGGTGACGGCTCCGTGCTCGCCTACTCCAAGCTCGACACGATCCGCACCTACCACCGGGACGAAGCGGGCACCTACGAGTCGGGGATCGTGCACGCGTCCGGGGCGGGGCAGTACGCCCGCGCCATGGACCTCTCGATGAACGGTGGGGTGCTCTTCACAGGCCTGCAGAAGCTCACCAATCTGAATGGTGTTCGCTTCCAGGCAATCGACACCGCAACCGGCGCAGTCCTGCTCGACCAGGAGCTGCAGGGCAGTGGGGCCTTGCCCAACCTGATCGAGACCGTGGAGTGCTCGAGCGACGGCACGCGCTTCGCCGCCGGGCTATGGGGAGATGCCGACGGAGTCGTCCCGGAAGTGCTGGCCTTCGAAGTAGGCGAGACCGGACCGATCCTCGCGGAGGACCTGCCCGGCTCCGTCTACTCGATCTCCCTCTCGCCGGACGGTCGTCACCTCGCGGTGGCGTCCAAAGGGGTTCACAGCAGTGTCTGGGGTGGAGGAGGAGCGTTCAGCCTCTACCGCGTCGGCCAGCCGGAGCTCGAGGTCGATGGGCTCCCCCTCGAGAACACGCTCGTCCAGCTCCGTCACCACCTGCGGGACGGGCTGCAAGGCCGAGTCCTCGTCGCGACCCAGCTCGCGGACACGCCCGTGGCGGCCCCCCAGTACGGCGATGGCCTCCTCTATCTGGACCCCGCGAGCCTCGTCGAGCTGCCGGTCCAGACCGGCGCCTCCGACAACTTCGCCCTGACCCCCTACCTGCTCGGGGCGGCAGGCAGCGAGATCTACCTGCAGGCGGTCCACATCGACCGCGGCCAGCTCGGACGGAGCTGGATCAAGGTCACCGTCGCGCCCTAGCGGGCCAGCGACCAGAGACGGGCGCCCTGCGGCGCCCGACCCGGAGCGGGCCCCTCGGGGCCCGCTCTTCGAATTTGCGGGGAGTGGATTCGGTGGGGCTGCCGTCTCCCGCTAGAGGGCCTCACAGGCCTTAGAACCCCGTCTGATTCTAGGAATGCGGAATTCGCCGTGATCGGCTCGAGTTCCGTTCCTCACCCATCCGAGAGATGCCCCGAGCCGGCAGGAGGGTCCCGCCGGCATTCGGGAACATCGAGTGGGGACTAGGATGAATCAGAATGAATTCTGGGCAGGAAGACGGGCTCGAGCCGCCCTCTACACCGCCCTCCTGAGCATGGGGTGGGGCGCTGCGGCCTTTGGGCAAACACAGGCACTGGAGCCGGACTGGAGCTTCGAGAGCGATGGCTCCTGGCTACCGCAGGTCGTCTCCGTCGGAAACGAGGGGACGCAGGTCTTCACGGAGATCGGAAGCTTCAGCACGCAGCGGCTGCTGTTCTCCGGGTCCGACCAGCAGCCGCCGACACCGGTCTGGCAGGACGCGGGAACGGTCCTGCACTTCAACCAGGTGGTCGACTCCTCGGAGCGCAGTGACGTGCACGTCGTGCTCCACCAGGAGCAAGTGCCCGGCAGCGCGTTCCGCCGCGCCGTCGTCGAGAAGTACACCTCGGCCTCGGGGACGCCGGACTGGGAGTACGTCTTCCCGGTCGACATCTATAACCATCCGCACACGAGCGTGCGGGTCTCGGGGGACGGAACGCGCATCGCGGCGGTCGTGCACGACACGCTCCAGAGCAAGGCGATCGTAACGGTGCTGGGCGCGAACGGTCCCGAGCCGGAGCGCACCTTCCTCGTGGACACCTTCGGGCCGTTCAAGGCGCTCGAGCTCTCCGACGACGGGTCGACCCTGGCGATGCACTCCGGAACGCGACTGTCGATCTGCGATCTCGACGTCGGCCAGGTGCTGTTCCAGCAGTTCTACTTCGGCGCGATGTTCTTCGGGGCCCTTGACGTCTCCACGAACGGGGATCGTGTCGCGACCAGCGGCGGCAGCCAGGTGCTCGTCTACGAGCGCAACTCAAGCAGCTACTCGCAGGTGCGAGTGATCGAGCTGGGGGCCACGGGCTTCAACTTCGACCTCGAACTCTCGGCCGACGGCAGCCGCATCGCGTACGGCAAGAACGACTCCCAGCAGCCCTCGGTCGCGAAGGTGTTTCTGGAGGACGTCGCGACGGGGCAGCTCCTCGTCAGCTACACGCAGAACGGGGTCGGGGGGCTGTCGAACACAGTCGGTGAGATCGAGCTCTCGTCCGACGGGGAGCGGCTCGTCGCGGGGCTGTACGGGGACGGGAACGGCACGCAGCCGGAGGTCCTCGTCTTCGAGGCCGGGACCAACGCTCCGGTCTCCTGGTTCGACGCGCCGGGGACCGTGCTCGCGCTGGAGCTGTCGCACGACGGCGGCCAGCTCGCCGTCGGTGCCCGGGAGGGTCACAACTCCGTCTTCGGCGGCGGCGGCGGGTACTACTTCATCGACACCTGCAGCGCGGACCTGAGCCTGACGGGCGTCCCGTCGGTCGGTTCGACCGTGCGCTTCGGCCAGCAGGCCGCAGCGGGGACGCCGACGCGGCTGCTGTACGCCAGCGGCCTGGCGGCCGAGCCGCGCGTATTCGCGAACGCGGGCACGCTTTACCTGAGTGAAGGTTCGCTCTCCGCCCTGCCCGGCGCGGCGATCGCGGACGGGAACGGCGTGGCCAAGACGGACTACTCGATCCCGAACAGCTCCGCGCTGGTCGGCACGTCGCTCTACTTCCAGGGCCTCGCCCTGCGTCCGCGCCAGCTGACCGAGGACTACGTGAAGATGACGATCCTGCCCTGATGGGACGGGATCTCGTGCGCCCGCTCGCGGGTGCTCCAGTCGGCGCCGGGGGCTTCGAGCCCTCGGCGCCGACTGCGTTCGCGCTCAGTAGTCGTAGTATCCGGCGTACGGATCGGACTCGTAGGCGAGCACGGCGCGGGTCAGCGCGACGGCGATCGGCAGCGCGACGAGCGTCACCGTGAGGAGCGTCTGGGCCCAGCCCGAGCTGCGCCGGAGCTTCGGCAGGCCGGCGAGCAGGCCGAAGAGCGGCGCCGCGGCGAAGAGCAGCACGTCGGTGCCGGTGGTGTAGCTGAAGAAGTGCGCGTTGAGGCCCAGGCCGAAGAGCACGATCACGGCGACGCCGACGCCGGGGCCGGCGAGGCAGAGGCGCGGGCGCCACCAGGCGGCGACGACGGCGGCGCCGAGTCCTGCGGCGAGGGCGCCGGAGAGCTGGCCGATCGTGACGCTGCCCGAGAGCGCTGCGAGGCCGCCCAGGGTCGCCGCGAGGAGCCAGAGAACCAGCGGGCCCGAGGCGCCAGGGCGACGCGCCAGCCGCTCCAGGGCCAGCCAGTCGACGAACAGCAGGGCCAAGAGCCCAAGCACCCACTGGATGCCCTCGGAGCCCTCGGACCAGGCCGCCGTGATCTTGTTCCGCAGGACCAGCTCGATGGTCAGGATCGCAAGCACGCCGCGCAGCGCGCCACCCCAGCGCCCGAGGCGCGGCTGCAGGGCCAGCACGGCGCCCGCGAGGAGCGCTACCCACGCGAGCCAGTCGAGCCCGGTCGGCGTCTGGTCGCCGCCTGGGACGACGGGCAGCCCGCTGATCCCGACCGTGCCGACGAGGAAGGAGAGGGCGAGCGCGGGAGCTCCCGCCCAGCGTCCATCGATGCCCTCGGGCGCGGCGTTCCAGACGCGCCAGCCCACGGCGAGCACGAGGCCCGCCGCGAGCGCGGGGAAGAGCACCCCGTACAGTCCCATGGTGATCGGGTCCATCGCGGTGCTCCTCGACTACGCCTGGAGGCTCAGGCGCCCGTGGCCTCGAGACCAACCATCACGACGATCTCCTTCCCGAGCGGACCGACCATGTTCGTCATGCCGAACTCGGTGCGGTCGACCTCGAACTGCGTGTGGAAGCCGTAGACCTTGCCGCCGCGGCCTTCGCCCTCGCCGGTCTTCTCGATCTCGATCGTGATCTCCTTCTTCGTGCCGTGCATCTCGAGCGTGCCGGTCGCGACGAGCATGCCGCCCTTCTCGGTGACCTTCGAGCTCTTGAACGCGAGCCGCGGGAACTGCTTGGCGTCGAGGAAGTCCGGGCTCAGGACGTGCTGGTCGCGCTTGGACGAATTCGTGTCCACGCTCTGGGCGTCGATGTCGATCTCGACCGAACACTTCGAGGCGTCTCCGGCGTCGTAGACGATCGCGCCCGAGACCTCGTTGAAGCGGCCGTAGAAGTACGCCGCGCCGTTGTGCTTGATGCGGAAGACGACGCTCGAGTGGCCGCCATCGATCTTCAGGTTCGCGGGGACGGAGGTGAGCGCCGGCTGGGCAGCGAGCGGCTCGGCCTCGGTGGGACGGACGGTGAACATGA
>CAYGST010000010.1:0-24394 GCA_964352415.1 uncultured Planctomycetaceae bacterium
CGTCGCCTCTCCGTTCTACGTGCAGAGCGCGACGAACGCCTTTCGGAAGGTCGACGCCGACCTGATCGTCGTCGCGCGCACGCTCGGCGCCACGCCCGCGCAGGCCTTCCTGCGGGTCGCGGTCCCCGTCGCTCTGCCCGGGCTGCTCGCGGGCGCCGCGCTGGCCTGGGCGCGCGCGCTCGGGGAGTTCGGCGCGACGCTCCTGTTCGCCGGCAGCCTGCGCGGCGAGACGCAGACCCTTCCGCTCGCGATCTACAGCGCGCTCGAGAGCGACGTGCGGCTGGCGATCGCGCTGTCCCTCGTGCTCGTCTGCGTCGGCGTCGTCCTGCTGTGCCTGCTGCGCTTCGTGCCGACGGCCCTGCGGCGCGGCTCCGCGACAGCGAGCGCCCGGAGGCGCCCGTGAGCTGGTCGTTCGAGCTCCGCGCCCGGGCGGGGGAGTTCCAGCTGGACGTCCAGCTGGAAGGTGACGCGCGTACGCTCGCGCTGATGGGCCCCAACGGGGCCGGGAAGACGACGCTGCTGCGACTGCTCGCGGGCGCGACGCGCCCCGACGCGGGCAGGTTCGCCGTGGAGGGTCGCACGCTCATCGACGCCGCGGCGGATCTCTGCCTGCCTCCCGAAGCGCGGCGGATCGGCTACGTGCCGCAGGGCTACCGGCTCTTCCCGCACCTCGACGTCCTCGCGAACGTCGCCTTCGGGCTCTCCCTCGGTCACCGCCGGCTGCCTCGCGGCGCGCGGAACGAACGCGCCGCGGCTCTGCTGGACGAGCTCGGCTGCGCGGGGCTGGCGGAGCGGTTGCCCTCGGAGCTCTCGGGCGGGGAGCGCCAGCGGGTGGCGCTCGCGCGCGCGCTCGTGGTCGGCCCCGAGCTGCTGCTGCTCGACGAGCCGCTGTCCGCCATCGACTGGAGCGCCCGCAAGGACCTGCGGCGCTTCCTCGCCGAACACCTCGCGCGCCGTCCCCACCCGACCTTCGTCGCGACCCACGACCTGCGCGACGCGCTGGCCCTCGACGCCGACATCGTCGTGCTGGAGGCGGGCCGCGTCGCGCAGCGAGGCTCGGCGGCAGCGCTCGCCGCAGCCCCGGCGACCGCGTTCATCGCGGAGCTCTGCGAACCGCTGACCCTCGCGTCGACCGGCAGCGCCGACTGATCGACGCCTCGGACCCTGGCCCGTCAGCGCCGCACGTCGATGCGCTCGCCCGGCCGCGGCGCGAGCGGCAGGCGATCGACCACCTCCCCGGCGAGCAGCAGCTCGAGGGTCGTCGCGTTGGAGGTGATGGTCACCACGCCCGAGCGGCCCGCTTCGAGGGCATAGAGCTCGTGATTGGAGTAGCCGTCCGCGCGCAGCTGAAGGATCGTCAGCGCGGCGCCGTTCCCGTCGAGGACTCGCATGGCGTCGGCCACCTCGGCGCCCCCGGCCACCTCCACGTCGAGGTGAACGCGCGCCTGGACCTCGATGTCGAAGGCCAGGGGGTCGAGGACCTGCTCGACCGAGGCGTAGCTCGGCACGATCGTGTCGGAGATGATGTGGAACTGCACGAAGCGTCGCGGGACGCCTCGCAGCTCGTACACCCCGTCCGCGTCCGTCATCGTGGACTCGCCGAGGAAGAAGCGCATCACGTCGGAGCGGCCGCCGCGCACCGGCTCCTTCGCGTGCACCGCGGCCAGCCACGGTCTCAGGGTCACGCCGGGGATCGGATCGCCCTGCGCGGTCAGGATGCGTCCGCGGAGCGTCTCGAACGCTCCATCGCTCTGCACCACGATCTCGACGCCCGTGGAGCCCGCGGCGATCGGCGCGCTCATCGTCCCCCAGTGCAGCCCTTCGTCGAGCACGTTGAGCACGTAGTCCCGGTCGGCGAGCCCGGGCAGGGTGAAGCGTCCCTCCGCATCGGTCGCGACCCAGTACAGCAGCGCGTTCGGATCCTGCACGGGCGTCGCGGAGCCAAAGACCTCGTTGCCGTCGCCACCGGCGTCGGCGAGGGACTCGATGGCCTGATCGGGCACGGCCCCGCCCGCCATGAGCGCCTCGAGCCGCAGGGGGAACGTGCCGACCGCGCCGAAGCGCGTCGGGTCGCCGATCCAGACGCGGCCGCCGGGGAGCGGCGTGCCGGCATCGGTAACGACCCTTCCGGTGATCGTGAGCGCCGCGCCGCCGAGAACCAGCTCGATCGTCTCGGGCCAGGCAGCGCGCTCCGGAGCCGCGCCTTCCCGCTGAAGGGTGGCGGGCAAGTGCCCGGCGAGGACGGCCGTCAGGCTCGCAGCGTCGCCGGCTTCGTCGAGGTCGAGGGTGAACAGGCCATCACGGTCGGCGCGGGCCGAAGCAACGCCGAGGCCGACGAGCGCGCCGGCCGCCGGTGCGCCGTCGGGCAGCAGCACGGTCCCGGAGAGAGCGCTCTCCGGCGCGAGCTCGGGGCGCCGCAGCTCGATCCACAGGTCGCGATCGCTCGACTGCGGCGCGTCGACGCGGGTCACGGCATAGAGGTCGTGCACCACGGTCAGCTCGGCCCCGGGGATGGCGGGGAACGAGGCGAAGCGGAACGCGCCGTCCTCGGTCGAGCGCGCGCTCCACTCGAGCGCGTAGGAGGCATCGAGCGCCACGCCGAAGCGCGCCAGGAAGTCGTCGGGCAGATCGAGTCGCAGGCGGGCGCCCGAGACGTCCCGGCCCCACGCGTCGGTCACGGTCCCTTCGACCTGCAGCGAGCGCGCGGCGATCACCACGGGCTCGGCGGAGGAGCCGAGCCGCCACGATCCCGTGCGGACCGCGATCCAGTCGTCGCCCGTCAGCTCGATTTGCCCGTACTCCGCGATGGTGCGAAGCTCGAAGCGCCCACCGGCCGTCGTGCGCGTGACGCCTGCCTGTCCGCGCAGGCCCAGCTCGACGCCCACGAGCGCCGCTCCGCTGGCGTCGAGCGCGCGGCCTCGCACCGTGCTCTGCGGCAGCGCCGCGCTCGCCGCCTGGCCGGCGCCGAGCGGAGTCCGGGGGAGCTGCGTGCGGTCGCTGCTTTCCGAGCGCACTGGGCCGCTGCGGCCGCCAGCCGGACGGCCAGCCGAATCGCTCTCGCGGACCAGCGCAACGTCCGGCGAGTCAGCCGGCGTCCCCGCGGCGTCCGGGAAGAAGTAGAGCAGGCCGCAGGTCATGGCGACGGCGGACGAGATCAGGACGAGCTTGGCGTTCAAGGCGACACCTCCGATCGTGCTCCAGGGGAGCGGCTTGGGTTCGCGCGTCCAAGGCGTCAGTGCGAGCGCCCACGCCTCGCGTGAGTCGCCGTACTCCGCGTCGAGCTCGAGGCGCAGCTTGGCGAGGCCGCGGTGCAGACGGCTCTTGACCGTAGCAACGGGCACGCCGTGCTGCGCCGCGATGTGACGCGGGGCGAGACCTTCGTAGTAGCGCAGGAGAATCGTGGTGCGATAGGGCTCCTCCAGAGCCAGGAGGCGTTCGGCGACGCGCTGCTGCGCGCCGAGCCGTTCGAGCAGCTCGTCCGTCCCGGGCAGGGCCTCGGGACGCGCTGCGTCCGCCTCGCGGTGCCTCCGAGCGCTCTGCTTGCGCAGGTCCTCGCGGAACAGATTCCGCATGACCTCCGCCAGCCAGCCCCGCAGCGAACCCGAGTCCTCGGGCGGTCGCGCCAGGGCGATGGCGAGGGTCTCCTGGGTCAGGTCCTCGGCCCGCTCGGGCTCGCGCACGAGGGAGCGCGCCAGGGCGCGCATCCAGGAGGTCTCTTCGAGCAGCCGTTCGGGAGTGAGTGCGGGGGAGTTCTTCATCGCGTTGCCCCTCCGAATGCGCGGCCCTCGAATCGACGGCGAGAGTTTCCGAGAGTCTCGCAAGAGCGACTGCCTGAATCCCGCTCCCGGCTCAGGAGCCGCTGAGCGACTCGAGCAGGGCGGCGATCTCCAGCGCCTTCGCCACCGAGTAGCCCTGGTCGTCGAACCAAGCGATGCGGCCAGCGGCGTCGAGGACCAGGATGCGGGCGTTGCGCCCCTTCTCGGTCCCCGTCAGCTTCGCTATCGGTTCCGCGGCGCTGCCGTAGATCGTCACGACGGCGCCCCAGTCCTCTTCGGGGATGCCCGAGCGCATGCCGTCGTCGATCCAGCCCGATGCCCAGGAGGCGACCAGGCTCGGAATGGTCGGCACCTCGACCAGGCGCGCACCGACGCCCGCCTGGATCAGGCCCATCGCCCAGCGATCGATGTCGAACTGGGTGTTCTGCTCGTAGCCGACGAGCAGCACGATCGGCGCGCCGGCGAAGTCTCCCGGGAGCTCGGTGCGAACCTCTTCGAGGGACTCCCCGACCACGGCGGGGAACGGCTCGCCCTGCGGGTTGCGATTCGGGTACGTGCTCGAGCAGCTGGGGACAAGGAGAGCGGCGGGGAGGAGCAGCAGGGCAGCTCCGAGGAGCCAGCGTCGCCTGGGGGACATCCTGAGCATGCGCTCCTGTTCGTGGTCGATGGCGGCCCGGATGCGGACGGCGGCCGGCAAAGAAGACAGCGGCATCGTCACCGGCTAGTGTGCCCGGCGTAGCCGCGGCCCGCATCACGTTCGTGGCACCCCGTTCCCGCCAGAGGAGAGAGAGTTTGAAGAAGGTCACCGTCGCTTGCTGGAGCGATCTCGAAGCGCGTACACCCACTCACGCCCAGGTCGCGAACGTCGACCTGGTCGTCCTGCGACTCGGCGAGGCAGAGGACGAGATCCGCGCCTTCTACGGCCGCTGCCTGCACCGCGGCGCGCTGATGTCGGATGGCCGCGTCGAGGGCGACAACCTCGTCTGCGGGCTGCACGACTGGGACTACCGCCTCGACACCGGCGTCTCCGCCTACGACAACTCCGAGGCCCTGCCGCGCTTCTGGGCCGGGGTGGAGGACGGGAACGTGGTCGTCGACGAGGAGGAGATCGCCGCCTGGGCCGCAGAGCACCCGCAGCCCTTCGACCGCGACGCGTACCAGGGCGACTACCAGGACCCACACGGCGCGCCCGAGGAGCCGCACGTCGGGCTGATCCGCGAGCTGGCCGCGAACGGGTTGTCGAAGCTGGGCGGGCACGGGCCGCTCTCTGCCATGGGCGTCCCGCGACAGGAGCTGCCGTCCTGGGATGATCTCCAGCTCGTCACCGCGCAGCTCGCCACGCTGCCGCTGCTCGACGACGAGGCCGTCGGAACGGACGTGCTGATCGGCGGTCGGGCCAAGAAGCCGCTGAAGCTCGACATCCCGCTGTTCGTCTCGGACATGAGCTTCGGCGCGCTGTCGCTGGAGGCCAAGGTCGCGCTCTCCAAGGGCGCCGAGCAGGCGGGCACCGGTATCTGCTCTGGCGAGGGCGGCATGCTGCCCGAGGAGCAGAGCGCGAACGGGCGCTACTTCTACGAGCTGGCCTCCGCGCGCTTCGGCTACCGGCCGGAGCTCCTGCAGCGCGTGCAGGCCTTCCACTTCAAGGGCGGACAGGGCGCGAAGACCGGCACGGGCGGGCATCTTCCCGGCGAGAAGGTGCGGGGCAAGATCGCCGAGGTGCGCGGGCTAGAGCCCGGGCAGCCCGCGATCTCTCCGCCGCGCTTCCCCGACTGGACGGAGCTCTCGCAGTACCGCGAGTTCGCCCAGTTCGTGCGCGAACAGACCGGCGGCATCCCGGTCGGCTACAAGCTCTCGGCGCAGAAGATCGAGCGCGACCTCGACGCGGCGCTCGAGGTCGGTGTGGACTACGTGATCCTCGACGGCCGCGGGGGCGGCACGGGCGCGGCGCCGCTGATCTTCCGCGACAACATCTCGGTGCCCACCATCCCCGCGCTCGCCCGCGCGCGGCGCCACCTCGACGCGAGCGGTGCGCAAGACGTGACGCTGGTCATCACCGGCGGGCTGCGCACGTCGGCGGACTTCGTCAAGGCCATGGCGCTGGGCGCGGACGCCATCGCGGTGTCCAACGCCGCGCTGCAGGCCATCGGCTGTCTCGGGATGCGCGCTTGCCACACGAACAACTGTCCCGTCGGGATCGCGACGCAGAAGGAGGACCTGCGCGCGCGCCTCGAGGTCGAGATCGCGGCGGCCCGGCTGGCGCGCTACTTCGAGGCCGCCGTGCACCTGATGCAGGTGCTCGCGCGCGCCTGCGGACACAGGCACCTCGCCGAGTTCGGTCGGGAGGACCTCGTCACCTGGAAGCGGGAGATGGCGGAGCTCTCCGGCGCACCCTACGCAGGAGTCGGCCTCGCCGGCATGGGAGAACGATCATGAACAAGTCCGAGGAGCGTCGCGAGCTGGTCTGGCACCGGGTCGCGGACTGCGACGCGCTGGCCGAGGGACGCGTGAAGACGGTCGAAGCGGGCCACAAGCAGATCTGCCTGACCCGCTTCGAGGGCGACTACGCCGCGCTCGACAACCGCTGCCCGCACCAGGGCGGACCGATGGGCGAGGGCTCCATCGAGAACGGAACCCTGCGCTGTCCGTGGCACGGGTGGGACTACCACCCGACGACTGGCAAGGCGCCCGGCTACGACGATGGCCTCGAAACCTACGCGCTCGAGGAGCGTGAGGACGGCCTCTACGTCGGTGTTCCCGCGGAGCCCGAGCACGCGCGCACCGTGACCGACGTGATGGCGGAGACGATCACGAACTTCGGCGTCGACGCCGTGTTCGGCATGGTCGGGCATTCCAACCTGGGGCTCGCGGACGCGCTGCGGCGGCAGGCCGAGGCGGGCAAGCTGCGCTACTTCGGCGTTCGTCACGAAGGCGCGGCCGCGTTCGCCTGCTCGGGCTACGCGAAGCTGACCGGACGGCCCGCGGCGTGCCTGTCGATCGCCGGCCCCGGCGCGACGAACCTGCTCACCGGACTGTGGGACGCCAAGGTCGATCGCGCGCCGGTGCTCGCACTGACCGGGCAGGTCGACACCCAAGTCGTCGGTCCGGGCGCCTTCCAGGAGGTCGACCTCGCCAGCGCGTTCTCGGCCGTCGCCGCCTTCAGCCAGACGGTGCTCTCCGAGTCGCGCCACGCCGAGCTCGCCACCCTCGCGCTCAAGCACGCGCTGCTCGAGCGTGACGTCGCGCACCTGATCTTTCCCGACGAGGTGCAGACCTTGCCTGCCTCCGGCGAGGCGCAGGGCCCCGAGGGCCGCGTCCCGAACCTCGAGGTGGCGCCGCCCGCCGCGGAGCTGGAGCGCGCGCTCGTGCTGCTGCGCGCCGCGAAGCGTCCGACGATCGTCGTCGGCCACGGCGCGCGCTTCCACATGGAGGCCATCGTGCAGCTGGCGGAGGCGGCGAACGCGCCGATCCTGACGACCTTCAAGGGCAAGGGGCTCGTTCCGGACGATCATCCGCTCGCCTGCGGCGTCCTGGGGCGCAGCGGCACGCCGATCGCGAGCTGGTTCATGAACGAGGCCGACCTGCTGCTGGTGCTCGGCGCGTCCTTCTCGAACCACACGGGGATCACGCCCAAGAAGCCGACGATCCAGGTCGACTTCGACCCGCTCGCCCTCGGGCGCTTCCACCCGATCGACGTGCCGCTGCTCGGCGAGCTCGGCACCACGGTCGCCGCGCTGCGCGCGGGCCTGGAGCCGGGTACGACGTCGATCGATCCACGCGTCGAGGTCGCCGAGCGCCGTGCGATCTGGACCGCCGAGAAGGCGAAGCGGCGCGCAGCGGACCAGTCGAAGGGCGTGGCCTCCGCGGTGCTCTTCGACGTCTTGCAGCGCGCCGTCGATGGCGACGCGGTGATCGCGGTCGACGTCGGCAACAACACCTACTCCTTCGGCCGCTACTTCGAGTGCCAGCGGCAGAGCGTCTTGATGTCGGGCTACCTCGGCTCGATCGGCTTCGGTCAGTACATGGGGGAGATCACCACGCTCGTCAAGTACGACATGAACGTGACCCACGTGCTGCTCAACAACTGCGAGCTCGGGAAGATCTCGAAGGAGCAGCGCTTCGGTGAGTTCGACGTCTGGCAGACGGGGCTCGTCAACCCGAACTTCGCGCAGTTCGCCGAGAACTGCGGGGCGCTGGGCATCCGCGTCGAGCGCCCCGAGGAGCTCGAGGCTGCCCTGGCGCGAGCGCTGGCGCACGACGGCCCCGCGCTCGTCGAAGTCCTCACCGACGCGGAGCTGATCTAGCTCATGGAACTCGCACAGACTCTCGTGGCGATTCTGCTCGGTTACGCCGGCATCGGCCTCGTCTTCGGCGTGGCCTTCGCGCTGCGCGGCGCACAGCGCCTCGATCCCGCGGCCGCGGATGGCACATGGGGCTTCCGCGTGCTGCTCGTGCCCGGCGCGGCGGCGCTCTGGCCGCTGCTGCTCGCGCGCTGGGTGCGCGGGAGCGGCAAGCCCGTCGAGCGCAACGCGCACCGCGACGCGGCGCCCGAGGTGCGCACGTGATTCGCCGGCTGCGCCGCGTACAGGGAGTCGCCGCCATGGGCGGGCTGCTCCTGCTGCCCTCGCTCCTGGCGCTGGGCTTGAGCGCGCGGGAGTCGATGCCGCAGAGCCAGGCAGGCCCCTGGGACGATTTGCGGGGCACGCAGTCCGAGCTCTCCGAGAGCGAACCGCTGCACTGGGCGATCGCCATCGGAGCGGGCGGCGAGAGCCTCGAGCTTCAGCCGAGCCGCGACCTGCAGGAGCCGGACGTGCTCGTGTACTGGTCACCTGGGCCACCGCGCGACTCGATCTCCGAAGATGCCATCCTGCTCGGTGTGCTCGCAGGCCCCGAGGCCCGGCGCTTCGCGCTCCCCGAAGTGGCCCGGGGACTGACGCAGGCATCGATCCTCGTCTACAGCCTCGCTCGCGCCGAGGTCGTCGCCTCCCTCCAAGCTCCCGCGCCGAGAGGAGTCCGATGAGCCTCGCGTACCAGGCGGTCGGCTGGAACCGACAGAAGAAGGTCTACGACCGCACGCTCCTGCTGGCGCTGGTCGGCTACATCGCGGTGTTCCTCGGCGCCGGCTTCGCGCTGCACCCCGACGCGACGGCCGAGACGCTCTTGATCCGCGCGCTCGGCACGGCGGCGCTGCTGTTGCTGCACGTCGTGCTCGTCATCGGCCCGCTGTGCCGGCTGGACGCGCGCTTCCTGCCGCTGCTCTACAACCGCCGGCACCTCGGCGTCGCCATGTTCGCGTGCGCGTTCGCCCACGGGGCGTTCGCGCTCTTGCAGTTCCACGGCTTCGGCGACGTCGATCCGTTGACGAGCCTCCTCGTCAGCAACACGCGCTTCGACAGCGTCGCGCAGTTCCCGTTCCAGCAGCTCGGCGCTGGTGCGCTGCTGATCCTCTTCCTGATGGCCGCGACCAGCCACGACTTCTGGCTGGCGAACCTGACGGCACCGGTCTGGAAGGCCCTGCACATGGGCGTCTACCTCGCCTACGCCCTGATCATCGGGCACGTGGTGCTCGGCGTGCTGCAGGCGGAGACGAGCCCCGTGTTCGCGGCGCTGCTCGGCGCCGGCGTGTTGACGGTCACAGGCCTGCAGGTCGCGGCCGCGAGGCGCGAGCGCCGGACGGATGGCTGGGCCCCGGCGAGCGAGGCGAACGACGGCTTCGTCGATGCGCTCGCCGTGTCGGACCTGCGCCCCGCGCGCGCCCGGGTCGTGACGCTCTCCGGCGAACGCGTCGCCGTTTTCCTGAACGGCAGCGAGGTCAGCGCGCTGTCCAGCGTCTGCCAGCACCAGAACGGGCCGCTCGGAGAGGGCTGCATCCGCGATGGGCTCGTCACCTGCCCCTGGCACGGCTATCAGTACCGCCCCACGGATGGCGCGTCACCGCCACCGTTCACCGAGTCCGTTCCCACCTTCCGCGTGCGCATCGCAGCCGGCCGCGTGCTCGTCGATCCGCGACCGCTGCCCCCCGGCACCCAGGTCGAACCCGCACGGCTCGAGGAGACCTCCCATGCCCGCGCCTGAGTTCTACGTCGGCTACGAGCCGAGCGCTCCGCCCGGGCTGGCGCGCTTCCTGCGGGTGCGTGTGCTCGTGCTCGCGCTCTTCGTGCTCGGACTCGCCGCGCTGCTCACGGCGGCGCAACGCCCGTTCTCGAAGGCCGTCTTCGAGTTCGGTACGGAGAGCGAGCTCGTCGGCGTGATCCAGGTCGAGCCGTATCCGACATTGCGCGTCACGCGGCCCGGTGTGGACTCCGGCGAGTCGCTCTACCTCCTGGTGGACTTCGGCAAGTTCGGCGCGGACGAGGCCGTCGCGGGTCTCGACGGCAGGCGCGTGCGTTTGCGCGGAACGCTGATCTACCGCGACGACCAGGTCATGGTCGAGCTGGCGGACGGTGCCATCGAGGACTTGGGAGCCGCGGAGCGAGCGGCGGCGGACCCCGTCTCGCTCGGCGTCCAGAGCTTCGTGGGGGAGATCGTCGACAGCAAGTGCTACCTCGGCGTGATGAAGCCCGGGAACACGAAGCCGCACCGGGACTGCGCGACGCGCTGCCTGTCGGGTGGAGTCCCGCCCGTGCTGATGATCCGAGACGCACAAGGCAATGCGCGGTACCTGTTGCTCACGGGTCGTGATGGGGGACAGGTGGGCCGCGCGGTCGTTCAGCGGCAGCTGGTCGCCGAGCGCGTTCGGATCACGGGCGAGGTCTGGCAGCAGGAGGGCCGCTACCTGCTGCGCGCGGACGTCGAGAGCTACGAGCGCTTGCCTTGAGCTCGGGTCTCGTCGCGGGGCTCGGGGCCGTCGCGCTCGGGAGTCGACGGTCCGAGCTGCGGCGATCCACCGAGCACGATCACGGCGAGGCTCGCGGCCAGGGCGACGAACCCGCCGAGCTTGACGGCCAGGCGCAGCATGCGCGCCGGGCCCAGCAGCGCAGGGCCGTCCGGCGGGAAGAACTGCGGGTTGCCGACGCGTGGGTCCAGCTGGCTCGCGACGAACACGCCGATGGCGAGGGCCGCGACGAGCGCGATCGCCAAGAAGCGTAGCCAGAAGCGCCCGCGCACCTCCCCGCGGCAGAGCTCGACGAGGTAGGCGCCGGCCGAGCGGAGCCACAGGTGCGCGACGAGCGCGCCGAGGACCAGGGAGACCGCCAGGCACCCCCAGACCGCGCTGGAGGTGGACAGCGCGAGTGTCATCCGTTCGAGCTGCCGGGCCCCGCCGGAGCGTTCGACATCGCGCGTACGACGCGCGACTCCTCGCGGCGCTGCGAGCGGTCCGCGCCAACCATGAAGATCATGGCGCTCAGGGAAACCGCGCCTGTGGCGAGGAAGAGACCGAGCAGGGTCCAGCGCAGCTGACCGGCCACCGCGAAGAAGCCGCGCTCCAGGCTCAAGCGCCCGCCATCGCCGTAGGCGTCGGTCCCCGTGCCGAAGAACGCCCCGAGGAGCAGGATCAGGATGCAGGCCACGGCGGCCCAGTAGCGCGCGCGAGCGCGGCTCGCCCAGAGCTCCTCGAGCATGTCCGACAGGCTGCCGCGCAGCAGGTGCACGAGGAGCCAGGAGAGTCCGACGCTGACGAGCGCGCCGCCGAGGTAGAGGAGGATGGGGCTGGCGGAGCTGGCGGTCACCTGGGGTGTGAGCGCGGCCAGTTGGGGTGCGATGCTCATGGGTCGTTGCGGTTCGTGGAGTGCTCGCGTGCGCGCTGGCGAGCCTCGTACTGGAGGATCATCGAGAGGAGCAGGAGCGCGCAGGCCCCGAGCCCGATGAGAAAGAACCCACCCGCGCACGCGAGCTGGCGCGCTGCGAGGCGGTGAACGTCCAGATCGCTGGCGGGCCACAGGCTGCCCAGCAGCGTGCTCGTCGCGATCAGGAGGAAGAAGGCGCGCTCGTAGAAGCGCGCGCGCAGCTCGTTGTCGAGCAGGTCGCGCAGGACATGCCGCAGCGGCTTGCGAAGCGCCATCACGACGAGAGCTAGGCCGGTGAGCGTGACCCCGACGGACACGCTGAAGCCGACCTCCGGGCTCATCGGGATCCGCCTCCGCGACGCGGGCGGCGCTTGAGCGAGCGCCGCGCCTTCGCCAGCAGGAACTTCATCCCGAGGTTCTCGACCACGCCGCCACCGAGGAAGGAGGCCGCCATCTCGTCGACCGCCGTCAGGACCGTGCGGACCTCCTCCAGGCGCTCGCGGAAGGCCAGCGCGTCCTTGGAGCGGGCCTTGGCGAGGGTCGGCTGCCAGTCGTCGAGGTGCTGCAGGATCGGATCCCATTCGCGGCGCTTGCGGGTCTGGATGATGTTGCGGATCACCTTCTCCAGCTCCGTCTCCGGCGAGTACAGCAGGCGCCGTCCACCGGCGAGCTTCTCCGTGCGCACGAGGCCCCAGTCCGCGAGCTCGCGGGTGGCCATGCTCACGGCGCCGCGACTCATCGACAGGGCCTCGCCGATCTCCTCGGCGTCCGCAGGTTCCGCACGACCGATGAGCCACCCGACGACGCGGCCCGCGGCGGGCGTGATGCCCCAGAAGCCCGCGAGGCGCCCCCAGAGCTGCACGAACTCCCCGTGGATATCGTCGATCGAGGCCATGCTCCGAGCCTAGCACGGATCCCGCGAACCTTCAGAACTTTCTGAAACTGCGCCAACCCCGAGGCTGGCGGACCCTGCGTCGGCTCAGGCGGCCGCGTCGTCCACGAGCTGCAGCAGCGTCGAGACCGCATCCGCGATGCGCTGGTCGCTGCTCGGCAGGCGGCACAGGACGCCGATGCCGTAGAAGCTCGTGATCAGCATGCGCGCCAGGCGCTCTGGGCGTGCATCGGCGCGCAGCTGGCCGGCGGCGCGCGCGCGCTCGAGAGCGGTGCGGAAACCCGCTTCCAGCCGCTCGACCTGGGCCTCGATCACCCGCAAGGCCTCCTCGTCCCCGCGCGACTCGACCAGCGCGGTCACGGTCAGGCAGCCCTCGTTCGGGCACTGCGTGGCCATCGCGGCCATGCCGCGCAGGACGGTCCGCACGCTCTCCAGCGGCGAGGCGCCGTCCTCGAGCACGGCCAGCTTCGCGTCGACCTCGCGCTGTCCGTAGCGCTCGAGCGCCTTGAGGAACAGGCCGCGCTTGTCCCCAAAGGTCGAGTAGAGGCTCTGACGACAGATCCCGAGGCGCTCGGTGATCTCGGGGACGCTGGCGCCGTCGAAGCCGCGCTCGCGGAAGAGATCCACGGCGCCCTCGAGGACCTGGGCCTCGTCGAAGGTACGGGGGCGGGGCATGGGTTCTAGACTAGTTGGTCCAGATCATCCTACAAGCCCCGGCGCCCGGCATCGGTGCTGCTGGCCATCCATCCCCGCTCCTCTTTGGAAGCGCAGGAGCGGCCGAAGCCCCCGACGAGCCCACCCGAGGACTTGCCGCCGGAGGCCCCGGCCAAGCGATGGCAGGAGCGCCGCGCACCGCGCCGGTGGACGGTCACGTCACCGGCGCGAGGATCCTTTCGATCCCGGGGAGGCGCCGCTCCCTGGAGTGCATCGCCCGTGCGGCGGAAGCGCCGTGAGCGCAGCCACTCTGCATCGATGGCCTGCCCCGAGGATTAGCCGGGAATGACCTCTCTCCCTGGCTTCCTGGCCTGCCAGGTCGCCTCCAGCAGGAATCCGGCTTCCGAGTAGGCTGGAGCCGTAATGTCGCGCTAATGCCTCGATCGGGTTCCGCGACGTAGGCTCCATTCGTCGGCCCGTCCTTCCCTCGGGCCCCAGCGCTAGCGGGAGTGACGCTTCTCATGACGGTACGCAGGAACCGGAGACAGGCAGGTTCGATCGGGCTCGGCTCGCTCCTTGCCTTGGCCCTCACCGCCCACAGCCCGAGCGCCGCGCCGCAGCAGTCGCTCGCGGCGGGGGAACGCCCGATCTTCTCGCAGCCCACGCTCATCGACCATGCGTACTGGCCGTTCGTAGTCGGTCGGGTGACCGTGGCCGAGGAGTCCGCTGCGACCCCCGGCGAGCGCACCGTCCGCACGTACACGAGTCGCACGCGGGTCCTCGACTGGCGCGGCACGCCGGTGGAGTGCTGCGTGCTCCATGAAGAGACGTTCGAGGGCGGACGCAGCGTCTCCTGGTCCGACACCCTCATCGCCCAGGCCGACGACGGAACCGTCTACACCTTCGGCGAGCTCTCCGCCGGAGACGACGAGACGGACGACAGCGACGTGAACGACGACGAAGACGACGGCTGGGTCGTGGGCGGCGAGCTCCCGAACGTGGCCAAGTCGATCGTGCGCGTCCCGGACCCCCTGGTGCGCCTGCCCGCGACGCTCGAGGTCGGCGCGAGCTGGCTCGTCGAGGTGCCGCCGCTGGGAAGCGAAACCGGGCGCGTGCTCAGGACAGGTGTCTCCCTGCGGACGCCGGCGGGCGAGTTCCGCGACTGCGTGCAGGTCCTCGAGGTCCCCGCGCGGGGGCACGAGTTCGAGGTCTCCTGGTTCGGCGCTGGCGTCGGCTGGCTGCAGACGACGTCCCGAGACGAATCGGAGCGCGCCGTGCTCCTGGCCCGTGAGGTCTCCAGCGTGCGTGGCCGTGTCTTGCCGCTCGCCGGGCGCGAGCTCGTTCGCCTCGAGCTCTGCGTCGGCGCCGACGCGCCCATCGCCGACCTGCGGATCGTGGACGGACTGGGCTGCGATCTGACTCCGCTCTTCGAGCGCGAGTCGCTGCGCGTGGCCGACGCGCATGCAACGGGTGGCGTCCCAACGTACGTCTACGGGCGCACTCTCCCGGTCCAACGCTCCACTGGCCTGCTGCGCAGTCGAGGACTCCGCTTGCTCGCCCGCGCGAGGGACCACGGCCGGCCGCTCTACGCGGAGGTGCGGTTCGACTCGGCCAGCGCGGGCCTCGAGGACGCCGCGCCCGAGCTGCTGCCGCGCGAGGTGCGCTGAGGATCGCATGCGTGCGCTGCTGGTCGAGGACTCCGTTCGCCTTCAGGAGGCCATCGCCGTCGGGTTCAAGCGCGCTGGCATCGCGCTGGATGTCGTGGGTGACGGTCGCGAAGGGCTCTCAAGGGCGTTGAAGAACCCGTACGACGTCGTCGTGCTGGACCTGATGCTGCCCGGGCTCGACGGTCTGACCGTCCTGCAGCGACTGAGGGAGGAGCAGATCGACGTGCACGTCCTGATCCTCACGGCCCGCGGCGACGTGGACGATCGCATCCGCGGGCTGCAGCTCGGCGCCGACGACTACCTGCCGAAGCCGTTCGAGTTCGAAGAGCTCGTGGCGCGCGTGCGCGCCTTGACCAGGCGGCGCTACGAGTCGAAGGCGCCCGCGCTGGAGGTCGGGACCTTGTGGATCGACACGGTCACGCGCGAGGTTCGCGTCGCGGGCGCTGCCGTGCGCCTGACGCAGCGCGAGTACTCGCTCCTCGAGTACCTGGCCTACCGGCAAGGGACGACGGTCAGCCGCATCGAGATCGAGGACCACATCTACGGTGGCGAGCACCTTCCGATGAGCAATGCGATCGACTCGGCGATCTGCACGCTGCGGGCCAAGCTGTCCAAGCACACGGAGAGCAAGCTGATCCACACCCGCCACGGCTTCGGCTATGTCCTGGAGGACGCGGGTTGAGCTCCCTGCGCCTGCGGCTCGCCCTGGCCTTCGGCGTCGGTCAGCTCGTGCTGCTCTCGGTGGCGACGGTCGCAGCGCAGCGCGTCGGCAGCGACGCGCTGACGCGCCAGTTCGACGCTGGCTTGACGCGTCAGGCGACGAGCCTCGTTGCGCTCCTCGAGCAGCGGGGCAACCACGTCGGCATCGAGCTCGACGAGACCTTCCAGGACGAGTACTTTCGCGAGGAGGCGCCCGACTACTTCGAGCTCTACTACCGCGGCGTTGCGTTCGGACGCTCCCCGCGCCTCGGGGAGCACGACCTCGCGCTCACGGAGGCGGGTACGTTCGAGGCGCCGACGATCTGGGACGCACGCTTGCCCGATGGCCGCCTTGGACGGCTCGCCGCCTTCACGGTCGAGGTCCCCGAGGTCGAGGCCGACCCCGCGACGGGGGAGCTGCCCGCTCCGGCGCGCGTGACCCTCGTGCTCGCGCGGGGACGCGCCGAGCTGGACGGCCTCGCGCAGCTCTTGCTGTACGGGCTGCTCGTGGTCGACCTGGCCCTGCTGGCGCTCGGGTTGCTCCTGACCTGGGGCGTCGTGACCCACGCGCTGCGGCCCGTGCGCGGCCTTGCGGCGCGGGTGGCGAGCGTCGACGTGCACACCTTGAGCGACCCCTTGTCCACGGAGCGCGTGCCGAGCGAGCTGCACGCCGTCGTCGCCGGCGTCAATGCTCTGCTGGAGCGGCTCGACGTCGCGTTACGCGCGGAGCGCCGCTCGGCCTCCAACGTGGCGCACGAGTTGATGACGCCCATCGCGGAGCTGCGCGCGCTGACCGAGGTTGCCTTGCAGGGCGACGACGGCGGCGAGTACCGCGAACGCGCGCTCGGAACGGCGCACGAGATCTCGCTGCAGATGACGAATCTGATCCACGTCGTTCGGCGCCTCAGCAAGCTCGAGGATCACCCCGGGCCGATCGAGACGGAGGAGCTGGCGCTCGCTCCGCTCGTGGAGGCGGCGCTCGCTCGCTACCGGGAGCGCGCGGACGAACGCGGACTGGCGTTCGACGTCGCCGTGAATGGCGCGGTCGTGCGCAGCAACCGCGATGCCCTGCAGAGCGTGCTCGGAAACCTCGTCGGCAACGCCGTGGCCTACAGCCCGGAGGGGAGCCGCATCGACGTGAACTGCGACGAGCAGGGCTCCGTGGTCATCCTGCGCATCGCCAACGAGTGTGGCGACCTCGCGGCCGAAGACCTCGAGCGCGTCACCGAGCCGTTCTGGCGCGGATCGAGCGCGCGCACCGGCTCGGAGCACCACGGACTGGGGCTCTCCATCGCGCGGGGCCTGGCGGCCCTCTGCGGAGTGACGCTGAGCTTCGAGCTCGAGGCCGGACGCTTCGTCGCGCGGGCCACGGCTGCGCGCATCGACGCCTGAGACCGTGCTGGCCGGACGGGCCGCTGAGGCCCCCTGGGAATTGCGCTTGCCATTACAGAACGCGCGGTCTACAACGGTGCCGCTGGCGGGGGAGGCCCTCGCCGTCGCCCCTCACACCGCACGCAACCGACCACCGATGAGCGCCCAAGAAGCACGCCCCGACGCCCTGCTCGCCCCGTTCGAGCTCGGCGACCTCACTCTCACCAACCGGGTCGTCCTGGCCCCGATGACCCGCGCTCGCGCTGGAGCCGAGCGCCTCGCCAACCCCCTGATGGCCGAGTACTACGCGCAGCGCTCCGGCGCTGGCCTGGTCATCAGCGAGGCGACGACCGTCTCCGCGCAGGGCAACGGCTGGGTGAACTCGCCCGGTGTCTACACGGACGAGCAGGGCGCTGCCTGGAAGCAGGTGGTCGACGCGGTGCGCGCCAAGGGATCGCGGATCTTCCTGCAGCTCTGGCACTGCGGGCGCGCGTCGCACAGCGAGTTCCACGGTGGTGAACTGCCCGTCTCCGCCTCCGCGGTGAAGCTGGAGGGAGACGGCGTGCACACGCCCAGCGGCAAGCATCCGCACGAGGTCCCGCGCGCTCTCGAGACCAGCGAGCTGGCCGGCGTGGTCGCGGACTACGCCGCCGCTGCGCGGCGCGCGAAGGACGCCGGCTTCGACGGCGTCGAGGTGCACGCGGCGAACGGCTACCTGCTGGACCAGTTCCTGCAGTCGAAGACCAACCAGCGCACGGACGAGTACGGCGGTAGCGTCGAGAAGCGCTTCCGGCTTCTGCGCGAGGTCGTGACCGCGGTCAGCGAGTCCATCGGCGCCGCTCGCGTGGGGGTCCGGCTCGCGCCCAACGGCGTGTTCAACGACATGGGCTCGCCCGACTACCGCGAGCAGTTCACCTACGCGGCCAGGGAGCTCGACGGCTTCGGCCTCGCCTACTTGCACGTGATGGACGGGCTCGCTTTCGGCTTCCACGAACTGGGCGATCCAATGACGCTCGAGGACTTCCGCGCCGTCTTCAGAGGGCCGCTGATTGGCAACTGCGGCTACGACGCGGCGAACGCCAACGCGGCGATCGAGCGTGGAGCTGCGGACCTGATCGCCATCGGGCGGCCCTTCATCGCCAACCCGGACTACGTCGCTCGCATCGCGAACGGCTGGCCGCTCGCGGCGGATGCCGACCCTTCGACCTGGTACTCCGGCGAGCATGCGGAAGAGGGCTACACCGACTATGCCCCGCATGAGCGGGCGACCGCCGGCAAGGAGGCCTGAGCGTGGGACGCCTGCAGACCCGCCTCGACCGCATTCGCGAGGGCTTCGCCGCCCAGGCGTCGCCCGAGGCGCTCGATGTGGTGCACCGCGCCACCCAGGACCTGCGTGCCTCGGGGATCCTCGATCGGATCCCGAAGGTCGGTGACCGCCTGGTGGACTTCGATCTGAAGGACTCGGACGGCAGTGGTGTCCAGTCCGCGGCGCTCCTGAAGAACGGGAAACTGGTCGTCTCTTTCTATCGGGGCGTCTGGTGACCGTACTGCAACGCGGAGCTGGATGCTCTGCAACGAAGCCACGCCGACCTCCAGGCGGCGGGTGCACAGCTGGTCGCCATTTCACCGATGCTGCCCGCGGGCAACGCCGAGGTGCAGGCGAAGCAGAAGCTCGCGTTCCCCGTGCTCAGTGATCCGGGGAACGCCTACGCGCGCGCTCTTGGGCTCGCCTTCGAGTTGCCCGCGGATCTGCGCGAACTCTACGGAGGCTTCGGTATCGACCTTCCGGCCCACAACGGAGACGGATCGTGGACGCTGCCCATGCCCGCGCGGATCGTGGTCGACGGGAGCGGTGTGATCCAGGCGATCGCCTCCGATCCCGACTACACGATCCGGCCGGAGCCCGAGGAGACGCTCGAGCAGGTCCGCGCGCTCTGAGAAGCGCGGGGTGCACGCTCCGCAGCCTGCAAGTGGAGGCCCGGCGATCCTCGGATCGCCGGGCCTCCAGTCGATACGGGCTTTGTAGCCGCCCGGACTCGGCGCATAAACTCTTCAAGGCGCTCCTCGATGACGAGTGCCCTGGCCACGAGCACCCGCACCCGATGAAGCGCGAAGAACAGAGCACGAGCGACGGCGAACTTCGGAACGAGAACGCCCGCCTGCTGGAGCGCATCGAAGCTCTGGAGTGCACCGCTGCGGAGGCGTTCTCCGGCCAGGACGGCCTGCTCGCGGCCGTGCTCGACACGAGCGTCGCTGCCGTCGTGGTCATGACGGCCGAGGGCCGCATCGTCTACGCCAACGGGAGAGCCGAGGGGATCCTCGGCCTGCGCGCCTCGGAGATCGTGGAGCGGCGCTACGACGACCCCGAGTGGCGCACCACCGCGCCTGACGGCGGGCCCTGGCCGGACGAGGCCAATCCGTTCGTCCGGGTGATGAGCACCGGGCAGCCTGTCACGGACATCCGGCACGCGATCGAGTGGCCCGATGGCCAGCGCAAGCAGCTCTCCATCAACGGCGCGCCGATTCGGGACGGCTCAGGGCCCATCACGCAGCTCGTCTTCAGCATCACGGACGTCACGGAACAGCATCAGCAGGAGCAGCAGCTGCGCGAGTCCAACGCCTGGCTCAACCTCGCCCTCGAGGCCGGTGGAATGGGCCTCTGGAGCTGGCGCGTGGACACGGACTACGTGCGCTGGTCCGAAGAGGTCCCGTCGCTGTTCGGCCTCGGCCCAGGCGAGTTCGTGGGGACCCTGGAGGCCTACAAGGCCCTCGTCCACCCCGACGACCTCGAAAGCTTCGAGGCAGCCTTGAGCGAGGCGTTGGCGGAGGCTCCCGCAACCTATCAAATCGTCCACCGACTGATCCGCCCCGATGGAAGCGTGCGCTGGATCGAAGGCCGGGGCCGGGTGCTGTGCGCAGCGGACGGTACGGCGCAGGAGATCATCGGCACAGTGGCCGACGTCACGCCGCAGAAGGAGATCGAACTCGCGCTGCGCAACTCGGACGAGGCCTTTCGCACTCTGCTCGAGACCGTCCCGAGCTACATCGTCAGCCTCGGGCGCGATCGACGCATTCGGATGCTCAACCGCACGAGGCCGCCGGCCACCGTCACGGACCTCATCGGCGAGGACGTGCTCGACTTCCTCTCCGAGGGCTACCACGAGGACTACGTCGCGGCGCTCGAACGCGCCTTCGAAACCGGCGAGCTGCAGGAGTACGAGGACTCGGCGGAGTCGCAAGACGGGGGGCAGACCTCGCACCTCATCCGCATGGGGCCCGTTCGAAAGGAGGGCGAGGTGGTCTCCGTCACGGTCGTCGCGATCAATATCACCGAGCTCAAGCGCGCGGAGGCCGCGCTCGGCGAGAGCCAGGAGCAGCTGCGCCACGCACAGCGCCTGGAGAGCGTCGGGCGACTCGCTGGGGGAGTCGCCCACGACTTCAACAACCTCCTGACCGTCGTGATCGGCTGTGCCAATCACTTGACCGAGGGCCTGCGCGGCGACTCGCCGCTGCTGGAGTCCGCGAACTCCATCCTCGATGCGGCGAGTCGCGGGGCTGCGCTCACGCGACAGCTGCTCGCCTTCGCAAGCAAGCAGGTCGTCGTTCCTCGTGTGCTCGATCTGAACGAGTGCGCCGAGCGTGCCGAAGATCTCCTGCGCCGGCTCCTCGGTGCGCAGGTGCGGCTCGCACTCGAGCTGCAGGAGGGTCTCTGGTCGGTCGAGATCGACCCCGTGCAGCTGGAACAAGTGCTCATCAACCTCGCCGTGAACGCACGCGACGCGATGCCGAACGGGGGCCGCCTCCTCGTCCGCACGGAGAATTGCCCCGCTGGCAACGGGGGCGCCGAGAACGATCAGGTTCTGCTGTCCGTCCAGGACGAAGGATCGGGCATCCGGGCGGAGGATCTGGAGCTGCTCTTCGAGCCGTTCTTCACGACCAAGCAGGCGGGGGTCGGAACGGGTCTCGGACTCTCGACCTGCTTCGGGATCGTTCACCAGGCGGGCGGTACCCTCGAGGTCACGAGTGAGGTCGGTCAGGGATCCACCTTTCAGGTTCGACTGCCCCGTACGCATCGAACCAGGACAACCGGCTGCTCCATCGCTGCCGAACGTCCGCCGGAACCAAGCGCCGGGATTCGGGTGTTGCTCGTGGAGGACGACGAGCAGGTGCGGCGAGTCAGTCACGACCTGCTCGTGGCGGCCGGCATGCACGTGGTTCAAGCCGCGACCGGCCTCGAGGCGCTGCACCTGTGCGAGGGCGGTGCAGCCACGACGGATCGCTTCGATGTGCTCGTCACGGACGTGGAGATGCCGGGGATGACCGGAACCGAGCTGGTGGTCGAGCTGCGGCTGCGCGCCAGAGCGCTGCCTGTGGTGCTCGTGTCGGGCCACTCCGAGGCACTGGCCAACCTCGATGAGGTCATCGCGCCGCCGGTGCACTTCGTTCAGAAGCCCTATGGACCCAACGCTCTCCTGCGTTCGGTCTATGCCGTGCTCGCCGCGCGACGCCGCTAGCCAGCGGCGTTCGAAACGGAAGCGCGCGCTGCCCTGTGCACGCTATGCTGCGCGGATGCGCGACGCTCCGAGCGACAACCACGACTGGCTGTTCGAACGCTTCCTCGATGAACTCTGGAAGCAAGACGCGCGGCACGTTCTCGATGTCGGCTGCGGTGGCGGCAGGCTGCTCGCTGTGGCCCGGGAGCGGGGCATCTCCGCTACCGGCGTCGACCAGGAGGGGCCCAGGCTCGCCGCCCTGCGCGCCGATGGCTTCTCGGTCCTCGACGGGCGGGCCGAGGAGCTGCCGTTCCCGAACGACGCCTACGACTGGGTGACGCTGCGCCACGTGCCGCACCACCTCGAGGACCCGGCGCGCGGACTGGCGGAGGCCCTGCGCGTGGCGCGGATCGGAGTGCTCGTGGCCGAGCCCTGGTTCGACCCGGCCATCGCGAGTCAGGCGGCCGCGCTCGAGTACGACCGCTTCGAGAAGCGTCAGCACCGACGCGCCGGCCGGGTGCACGGGGAGTCCCTGCGGCTGACCGACTTGCTCGGACTGATCCCCGGGGCCCTGAGCGAATCCCTGGAGGTCGAAGCACACCAGTGGCTTCGCCTGCGGGCGCGCGACGCCGGTGCGGCCCTGGAGGAGGCGCGAGCGCTCGTCGTCGATCTCGCCGCGGACGACCCCGAGCACGACGCGCTCGCGCGGCTCGCCTCACGCGTCGCAGAGGACGGACTGTCCTGGAACGGCTCGGTCGCCTGCGTCCTCCGGAAGGCCGCGGCGGGAACCAGCGCATGACCGCGACGCGCGTGAACGTCGAGGACTTCCACGCGCAGGGCTTCGCGGTCCTCCGCGCAGCCGTGCCCGAAGCGCAGCTCACTCGGCTGGACGAGCTCGTTCGCGAGTGGGAAGCGCTGCGCGCCGCACCGCTGGAGCTGGAGTCGGACATCGGGTACCCCGGCGCCCCCGACCCCGCAGCGCCGACCCAGAGCGTGCGGCGCTTTCTTCAGGTGTTCCAGCGTGACGATCTGTTCCGGGAGCTGCTCCTGAAGAGCGGACTCGTCGAACTCCTGGGGGCACTCCTCGGCAGCGCACCCATCCTCTCGCTCGCGCACCACAACTGCCTGATGACGAAGGAGCCGCGCCTCTCGAGCGACACGCCCTGGCACCGCGACCGACGGTTCTGGTCGTTCGAGCATGATGAACTCATCACGACCTGGATCGCGCTGGGGGACGAGCCGCTGGAGCGCGGTGGGCTGCGACTGGTCCCCGGGAGCCACCGCATCGACCTGCCTCCGGCCTGCTTCGACGAGCGTGAGGCGCTGCGAGCGGAGGCGGAGGAGGTGCGATCGATCGTCGACGGCGCGGTCGCGCCCAGCCTGACGCGCGGTGACGTGCTGCTGTTCCACTGTCGCCTGCTGCACAGCGCCTCGCGCAACTTCGAAGCCAGCCCCAAGCGCTCCCTCGTGTTCACGTTCCGAAGCGACCGCGACGCGCCGCTGCCGGGCACGCGGTCGGCCAGCGGGGGCGAAGTTCGCTTCGGAGAACCTCGTTAGGAGCGTGTCGGCAAGCTCCCAGGGCCGTGCCACGGGGAACGCATCACCGAGCAAACCCAGAAGGGGCGCGGACCGCGACTGCCCGGAGGTCCGTTGCGAGCGCGGCTCGCTTGGAGTGGCCCCTGAATCGACTCGTCCTCTCGCGCCGCGCACTGGTCCCGTCACGTCTCGCGCTGAAGGCCCGTCGCTGATGGCAGCAGCGACACATGGGTCGCCAAAGCTCGGGGAGGTTCGCCGTCCGTTCGGCGCAGCGCAGGCGCTCCACCACGGCTAGACTTCTCTGCATGTCCGACCGACTGCCCCAGGAACCCGCACCGCCCCAGGAACCGAACGACGGTGGGTGGACGCCCCCCGAGCCGCCCTCGAAGCCCTCGCAGGTGAACGCTGCGCGATTCGTTCAGGCACTGCACTCGCGCATGCCCCGCGTGCACGTGACGAACGGCATCATCGCCGTGAATGTGGCGATCTACATCGCGATGGTGGCGAGTGGCGTTCATCCACTCTCGCCCGATTCCCAGGACATGATCCACTGGGGCGCGGACTACCCGGGGGGCACCCTGCACGGTCAGCCCTGGCGCCTGTTCACGAGCATGTTCCTGCACTTCGGTGCGCTGCACCTCGCGTTCAACATGTGGATCCTGCGCGACCTGGGCCAGCTCATCGAGCGGGTGGTGGGTCACGTGGGCTTCCTCGTTCTCTATCTCGGATCTGGGGTGGTCGCCAGCGAGGTCAGCCTCGTCTTCCATCCGTGGGGGGTCTCGGCGGGAGCGTCCGGCGCCGTCTTCGGTGTGTTCGGTCTCCTGCTCGCACTGCTGGCGCGGGCCTCGGGCCTGATTCCCAAGGAGCTCATCGTCGGCCTCCGGCGCAGCGCCATCTCCTTCCTGGTGCTCAACCTGGTGATCGGAAGCGCGGTCCCCAGCATCAACCTGGCGGCTCACGCCGGGGGACTCGCGGCTGGCTTCATTCTCGGCTGGCTGGTGGCGGCGCCCGAGATGCTGCAGGACCTCTCGATTCGTCCGCGCCGCAACGCGCTGATGGGGGTCAGCGCCGCGGCCCTGATCGTGCTCGGCTTCCTCGCACAGCCCGAGCCCTTCGCCGACGCGGAGCTCGAGTTCGACAACACGTTCGAGGCGATGGAGACCAGTCGGCAGGAGTACAACCGCGGCGTGGACCAGCTGCAGCTCGGGAACCTCACCGAGGCTGGCTTTGCAGGGAAGATCCGCGACGAGATCCTGCCGCAGTGGAGCGCAGTCTGTGAACGGCTCGACGCATTCGGTCCGATCGCACCGCCGCTCGTCGAGCCGTTCGAGCGCCTGAAGAAGTTCAGCCGGGCTCGCGAGCAAGCGCTCGCGCTTCAGATCGAAGCGTCCTCGAACCCGAACGACGAGAAGGCCGCCACCCGCGCCAGGGCCGCGTGGAGCAAGACGGAGCGACTCGGCGACCCGTTCCGGAGCGCCCCCTGATGCGCATCGTTGGGTCGAGCCCGTTCGGTTTCGAGGTCAGCGTTCAGTCGTAGAACTGCTCGGGCTCGGTCTTCCACGGGGAGCCGTCGCGGGCCAGC